>NZ_JAXKVW010000010.1 GCF_036172515.1 Flexistipes sp. | reverse complement strand
GTTTTATAACAGCAAAAGATTACATTCGTATTTAGGGTACGTTAGCCCAAGACAATTTGAGGAAAACAATAGAATGAAAAAAGTTGCTTAAAAAATTGTACATTTTTACTTGACCATGTCAAGGAAAAAATTATTAAATACCCATAATACCTGTAATACCCTTAAAACCCTTACTACCTTCCCTCCACGCATCACGGTTTTTAAATGTGTAAATTTCATGAGGCAATTGGAATATGTGTTGTTTACAAAAGTTATCTTTCAGGTTAAAAAAAATAAAATAATGTAATGAGGCGATCTTTGAAAATTTATAAATCAAAAAAAAATCTTATTTACATGCTGGGTTTTCTGTTTTTAAGCAGTATATTTTTCGGCGTTTCCGTCTATCTTGATTCAGGTGGAAAGTTAGGTGGAGGCAAGATATTTGTACTGGTTTTTTTATCTTTTTTTATTTTATTTAATCTCATTACCACTTTTTTAAGAAAAGTCACAATTGAATCCGGTAAATTAACAATCAAAACACTTTTTACCAATAAAACGGTTTTGCTGGAAGATATACAGGATATAGGAGTTATAAGATTGAAAGGCAGATACTCCGTACTTATTTATTTTGATGACGGGTTTGCTATGCTTCCTTCCACCATCAGCGGATTTAAAGAAATTGTGGATACTATAAAAAGTAGCTGCAAGAGTGAAGTGGCTGACAAACTGGATGAACTGAATGAAAAAACCTTAAGAAATCAGTCCGCTCTTGGAATCTCCTTCCTTCTGTTTGCGAACATTTTTTTGATATCTTTAGGTATTTATAATTTATTTGTTTAATAATTTGTATACTTTGTTGCGTTTAAAACCGAAAATCTGCATTATTTTAACAATATCCCTTTTACTGAACCCTTCTTTTTTTAGTTTTTCAATTTCAGAATAGTCCAGTTCCTCTTCAATTTCTCCTGAGCACACTCTGTTGTCCATTACTATTACAAACTCGCCTTTTAAAGTGAGATTTTCAATATCCTTTTCAGAGTTTATATAAATCATCTGCTCAAATTTTTTGGTAATTTCTCTGCATACTGCTATAGGAGGCTTAAAATACTGCAACAGAATTGATAAAGTACTTTTTAATCTGTGTGGTGATTCAAAAAGTATTATGGTTGTCTTCTCCCGTGTAAGTTCTGAAATCTCTTTTTTTCGTTTGCCGACATTGTGGTGCATAAAACCTGCGAAATAGAAAGAGGATGTATCAAAGCCGCTCATAACAAGGGCAGGGAGTATGGCATTGGCTCCGGGTAATACTTCAAAAGAAATATTATTTTCAATCAGTTTTTTTACAAGAAATTGCCCCGGATCGGAAATACAGGGAGTACCGGCATCACTTACAATTCCTATCTTATTGCCATCGTTTACATGTTCCAGGACTTGTTTAGTAAGCAGCTTCTCATTATCTTTATGATAAGATTTTAAGGTTTTTTTAATTTTTAGATGGTTGAGAAGTTTCAAAGTGTTTCTTGTATCCTCGGCATAAATAAAATCGACATTTTTAATTATTTCTATAGCACGAAGGGTAATATCGCCAAGATTGCCTATAGGTGTTGGAATGAAAAAAACGTTTTTCACGTTTACTTTATATTAAATTCCACAGAATCTATAAGCTCTCCGTCATTGGAGTAAACTTCCACCTTCCAGTTTCCCGCCCATTTGGGGAGTATCTTTTTAGAGCTGTAGGTTCTCCACGTAGTCGAGTTTACTTCCAGAGGAACTTCGGCAATAATATTTTCGTTGTACAGCCATACGTGAACAACTTTGGTGGGGTATTCATCCGTTTTTATTTCAGTGAAACAGTAAAGTTTGCCCACATTATTGTCAAAGGTTTTACCGGTATTTACCGGCTCAAGATTTTCTATATCCTTTGCTATGCTGATACGAAGTACTTCTGTTTTTGCAAATACAGTTGTGGAAAAAACCAACAGAATCAATGTTATCAAAGATACTGTTGATGCTAAACGGAAAAAAGGTGCTGATTTGTTTCTCATGGTTTCCCTCCAATTAAAAAATTAGCGGTTATAAATTTTTCTGCAGATTTTGCCGCAATGGCGCCGTCGGATACAGATGTGACGATCTGCCTCAATTCTTTTTGACGCACATCACCGGCGACATATACCCCGGGCACGTTTGTTTCCATTTTCTCGTTTGCTTTTATAAAACCTGCTTCATCCATTTCAATCATACCTTTGAAAATCTCTGTGTCAGCAGTCCAGCCTATAAAAACAAAAACCCCGTCTACCTTTAAATCCTTTTTTTCATTTTTAACTCTATCGTATAGAGTGAGTGATTCCAATTTATTTTCACCATTTACTTTGTCCACAACACAGTTATAGATAAATTCAACCTTATCATTTTGAAAAGCCCTCTCCTGAAGAATTTTAGCAGCTCTCAGCTTGTCTCTTCTGTGTACGATATATACCTTTTTGGCAAATTTGGTTAAATATACGCCTTCTTCCACAGCGGAGTCCCCTCCGCCTATTACAGCTACATCTTTATCTTTGAAAAAAGCACCGTCGCATGTGGCACAAAATGATATACCTCTGCCCAGAAATCTGTTTTCGCCTTCCACTTCAAGATGTTTCGGTTTTGCACCGGTGGCGATAATGATGGTTTTTGTTTTTATTGTGATATCTTCGTTTTCCAGATGAATATATTTATATTTACCATCGAAGTTGAATTCTTTGGGTATTGCATTTTTTACCTGGACATTGAAAGCTTTTGCGTGCTCATACATTTTCATTGACAAATCGCCGCCCATTATCCCTTCCGGGAAACCGGGGTAATTATCCACCTGCTCAGTTAAAGCGACCTGACCGCCCGGGAAGTTTTTCTCAAGGACGAGAGTTTTCATCATGTCTCTTGATGCGTAAATTGCTGCAGTCAGGCCGGCAGGCCCTCCGCCTAATATGACAGTATCATATTCATCGTAAAGATCGTCCATGCTGAAAAAATCTTCCATTTAGAACTCCTTAAGTAATTCAATCGAAATCTGATAATACTTATCGGGAAAATAGATTGTTCCCGAATATCGCATTCATTTTGATAACATCCTATATTAATAAATTTCTTATTATTTTCAACAATTTTTATATATTAATATATGCCTGTTTACCATATATCCGAATCGATTTTTCCGCCGTATTTGGCAATCAAAATATCGATAAGTGTCTTGTCAAATATTTTTTTATCGATAACGTCTGTATTGACCCTTTCTTCAAAAAGCTTTCTTCCCATTTGTATATCTTCATCCAATATTTCAAAAATATTATCGCTTTTTATCCCTTCTTCCACTTTCGATTTGTTGTATAAAACGATATCGGTTATTATCGTTCTGGCAAATCTTTTGGCTTTGGAAATATCTTCAATCATTGGTTTCTCCGATTTTAAGGCTTATATCGATATTGCCAGAGCTGTGTGTAAGTGCACCCACTGAAATATAATCAATATCATACTTTTTAAGACCGTCTATCTCCTCCAGGGTTATCCCGCCGGATATTTCTATTTTAGCTCTTTTATTAACTATTTTGCAAGCTTCAATAATATCTTCCCTTTTAAAATTATCCAGCATCACAATATCAGCACCTGCTTTGACAGCTTGCTGTAATTCAGTCAAATTTCTGATTTCCACCTCTATTTTAACAGTGGAAGGGATACTTTCTTTTGCTTTCTTTACCGCTTCAGAGATACTGCCGGCTGCATCAATATGATTATCCTTTATCAGTACTCCGTCAAACAGACCAAAACGGTGATTAGCTCCTCCGCCAATCTTTACCGCATATTTCTCTAATACTCTGTGCCCGGGGGTTGTTTTTCTTGTATCAAGTATCTTTATATCAGAATGTTTCAGACAGGCGGTATATCTGCGGGTATTAGTAGCTATTCCGGACAAACGCTGAAGGAAGTTGAGGGCTGTTCTTTCACCGGTGAGAATTGATGAAACAGTTCCTGTGACTTCACCAAAGTATGTATTTTGCTGAATTTTGTCTCCGTCTTTGAAGTGAAAAGTGGTTTCTATATTGCTGTTCATGTTTGAAAAAACCTTTTTTACAACTTCAGTGCCGCATAAAACCATCTCTTCTTTAGCGAGAAAATGGAATCTGCCTGTATTATTCTCCTTAAATATCGATTCTGTTGTAATGTCTCCGTGTCCAATATCTTCCAGGAGTGCAAGTTCAATAAGTTTATCAACAAGATAATTTTTCAGCATAGCTCTTCCAGCCTTTTGATGGATTCATCTATTTTTGACAATATTTCCCTGGATTTTTCAAATTTTTCTGTATCTTTTCTGATAACCTCACTGGGGGCTTTCTCCAGGTAATTTTCATTTTTTAATTTTTTGCCGTACAATTCATAATCTTTAAGGGCTGATTTTCTGTCTTTCTGCAACCTTGCAATTTCCTCGGCTATATCTACAATTCCTTCTATGGGTACATAAATAATAAACCCTGAGGATACATTTGTTGCTGATTTTTCTATCTCTTTATCAGTGAACTCTAACAGTTCAAGTCTGGAAAGTTTTTTAATGTTTTTTTCATTATTTTTTACTACATTTATTATTTTTTTATCATCGGTTTTTATATATGCCTTTATCATCGATTTTGGCGGTATGTTGTATTCACCCCTTATATTTCTGATGGAACTGATGATAGAGATAACGGTTTCTATTTCACTGTTTTCAGTATCGTATGAAAAATTCAGAGCCGGAAAATCCATGTTAAGGAGATTGGCATTATCATCAATCATTTTGTAGATATATTCTGTAACAAAAGGCATAAAGGGGTGGAGTATAATGAGTGAGTTTTTGAGTATAAAAAATGCTGCTTTCAGAGCGGATTCTTTTTGCTCTTCGTCGAATATTCTGTCTTTTATTAATTCGAGGTACCAGTCACAAAATGTGTGCCAGAAAAACTTATATATTTCACCGGCGGCTTCATTGAAATCATATGTTTTGATATTGGATGAGACGTTGTCTGCGGTTATTTTTAACTGATGGAGAATCCATTTGTCTTCTGCTTCGAGTTTTGAAAAATCAGGCTCTCCAATATTATAATCTGAAGGTATATTCATAAGAATAAATCTTGAGGCATTCCATATTTTGTTCACAAAATTTCTATAGCCTTCCACCCGCTCTTTTGATAATTTTATATCTCTGCCCTGGGCAGCAAGAGCTGCAAGTGTAAATCTGAATGCATCAGCCCCGTATTCGTCTATAACTGTGAGAGGGTCGATTACATTACCTTTTGATTTACTCATCTTTTGACCGTCTTCATCTCTTACCAGTGCATGAATGTATACTTCTCTGAAAGGCACATCATTCATAAATTTGGTTCCCATCATAATCATGCGAGCAACCCAGAAAAAAAGTATATCAAAGCCGGTTACAAGGCAGCTTGTGGGATAAAACTTTTCAAGTGTTTTTGTTTTTTCCGGCCAGCCCATTGTTGAAAACGGCCAGAGAGCAGAAGAAAACCATGTGTCAAGGACATCGGTCTCCTGAGAAAGCTCTCTCGAAGAACACTTTTCACATTGTGAAGGATCTTCCATAGCAACATTGATATGCCCGCAGTTCTCACAGTAAAATGCAGGAATCCTGTGCCCCCACCATATTTGTCTGGATATGCACCAATCTCTTATATTATACATCCACTCGTAGTAGGTTTTCTCCCAGTTTTCAGGGGTTATCTTTATTTCGTTATTTTTGACCACCTCTATTGCTTTTTCAGCCAGAGGATGTACTTTAACGAACCACTGCATTGAGATTCTCGGCTCAACGACGGTTTTACACCGGTAACAGTGACCTATACTGTGAATATGTTTTTCTTTTTTCACCAGACGGTTCTGCTTTTCCAGTTCTGACACAATCTCTTTCCTTGCTTCAAATCGCTCTTTTCCTTTATATAAAGAACCGTTTTCATTAATATATCCGGAGTCATCCATCATGTTTATTTCTTTTAAACCGTGTTTTCTTCCTATATCAAAATCGTTGGGATCATGGGCTGGCGTTATTTTTAAAGCTCCGGTTCCGAACTCCATGTCCACATATTCATCTCCCACAATGGGCATTTCCCTTCCTACAATAGGCAATATTGCTGTTTTACCGATAAGGTGGCTGTATCTTTCATCATTAGGATTTACTGCCACACCTGAATCACCGAGCATGGTTTCAGGTCTGGTGGTTGCTATAAGAAGTTTCTCCCCCGTTTCTTTAACATCATAATTGATGTAATAAAGAGCACCTTCTTTTTCTTCGTGTTCAACTTCTAAATCGCTTAGCGCAGTATGGCAGCGTGGACACCAGTTGATAATATAGTTGGATCTGTAGATAAGCCCTTCATTATAAAGGGTTACGAAAACCTTTCTCACTGCCCGGGAAAGACCTTTGTCCATTGTAAAACGTTCCCTTTCCCAGTCACAGGATGCACCCAGCCTCTTTAACTGATTTATTATCTGACCTCCGGATTCCTCTCTCCACTGCCAGACTTTTGCTATAAATTTTTCCCTGCCGATTTCGTGCCTTGATATATTTTTTTCGGCTAACTGTTTTTCAACAACATTTTGAGTTGCAATACCAGCATGATCTGTTCCCGGCATCCAAAGAGTTTCGTAGCCGTTAAGTTTGTAAAATCTGATCAGAATATCCTGCAGGGTATTGTTGAGAGCGTGCCCCATATGTAAAGAGCCTGTCACGTTTGGAGGGGGGATAACTATAGAGTAGGGTGGTTTTGAAGAATTTTCGTCAGCATGAAAAATATTTTTTTCAAGCCATTCATCATAAATCTTCTTCTCATATTCGTTTGGTTTTATTCTTGTGGGTAACTCATGATTACTCATTCCCTCTCCTTATGAAAGTTTACTTTTGTCTCTGATACAGTTGCTTATTCTCTCTGATAAAACAGTATTCAGCTTGGATAATTTGTTTTCTATGATACTGAGTTTATATGTGAGTATCAAATCATTTTTTTCAGCCTTATCTGAATTAAGCCTGTTGGATATTTTTTCTATTTCGGCCAGGTAAAGATTAAGATCTTCGAGACCTTCACGGATAATATTAAAAGTGCTCAGATCTTCATCCAGGAAATCCTCCAGCAAATCAACTCCAGAACCCGTCTTCGTTTTCATCCGAATCCTCCAGAATGTCACCCATCAAATCTTGATCCCTTAATAAAATTTTGTCAAAGACTTCAGCACAATCCTGACATTCATAGTGATAAATTATCCAAAGGTCGTCATCCACCATTATTTCAGTGGGATCCAGTTCTTCCAGATTTTTTTCCCCGCAATAAGGGCAAAAAAGAGGCTCCATAAATAACTCCTTGTTTTGGTTCAATGTTCAACGTTCAGCACTCGAGGTTCTTGCAACTATCTCTGCTAACAGTGCCCTCCTTAGTAGACGGACAGGTTAACTACCTCAACTACCTTTAAAAAATTTCTATAAAATACTCCCTTTTTCCATCTTCCAGCTGCTTTATGTTAATCGTGATAAAATTATCCAAAAAACTTCCGATGTCAAATTTTTCTGCCCATTCGATAAAAATGGTACCGGGATACTCTATATATTCGAAAAATCCGGTCATTTCAAGCTCATCGATAGACTCTATTCTGTATAAATCAAAATGATAGATTGGATTTGCTGTTGTTTGATATTTCTGCATGATTGTGAATGTAGGACTTGAGACAGTATAGTTTGAACAAACGGCTTCGGCAAATTTTTTGACAAATGTTGTTTTGCCTGCTCCTAATTCTCCGTTGAGTAAAATAATATTATCAAGGAGTTTATCTTTATATTTCTCTACAATTTCTGATAACTCGTTTATATCATTAGTTGTTTCTGTATAATTCATTTATTTCTATCCAGAGATTATCTATTAAGTCTGATACAAGTACTGTTCTTTCATTGTAAGTTTTTGTTAAATGCTCGGCAGTTTTGCCCAGAATCCATACACCGTAAACAGCTGAGTTTTTAAAAGTGCAGTTCTGGCTTACAAAAGAAGTTATCAATCCTGTCAGACAGTCTCCGCTTCCACCTTTTGCCAGAGCCGGAGTACCGGTGTTCAACACAAAAGTTGTTTCATCCGGCATACCGATAATTGTGTCAGCACTCTTTAGAACGGTAACGATGCCGTAATTAGTGGAAAATTCGCGTACCAACTCTAATTTGTTATTTATCACTTCTTCGTTGGTTTTGTTAACGATTCGTGCGAATTCACCGATATGTGGTGTGATTATGCTTCTGAACCTTAGTTTTTCAAAATCATCTTGGTCGAGTCCGTATAAGCCGTCTGCATCAATCACCAGCGGCAGGTTTGTAGCTGCGATTATCTGCTTTATAAATTCTATAGTTTTATCGTTTCTGCCCATCCCCGGACCTATTGCGGCAACAGTTTTGTCATTTATAAACTCTGTTACATCTTTTGCATCATTCTCCCTGAAATAATCTCCACTGCCGGCAGGAAAGCTCATGACTTCAGGATTCCCAAGTTCTGCTGCAAGATTCAGAGCAGAAGGAATAACGGTTGTTGTGAGCCCGGCACCGGCTTTTGCACATGATTTTGAGGCCATAAGAGCGGCTCCCGTTTTTCCTGCTGAGCCTCCTATTATAACTGCATGCCCGAATTTCCCTTTATGGCTGTCGGACTCTCTTTTGTTGAGTTTTTCAATATTATTTTTTGTAATTTCATATATATAAGGTTTTACACTTGCCACAGCAAAGTCCGGTATCGATATGTCCACAATTTCAACTTTACCGCAGAATTTTTTAGCCGGATAAATTTTGTGAGGGATTTTGGCTCTGCACATTGTAACAGTAACATCTGCGCGGAAACATTCACCGATGATTGCATTTGTATTACCCGCCAGGCCGGAAGGCATGTCAATGGCGATTTTAAATCCGGGAAGTTCGTTTAATTTTTTTATCAGCGACTTATATTTCCCCTCAACCGGTCTGGTCAAACCTGTGCCGAAGATGGAGTCCACAATAATATCATAATCTTCAAGCAGTTTGTCTTCAAAGGCATTAAAGATGCGAACTGGATAATATTGCAGTATATTGTAGTTTAAAAGGGGGTCTCCTTTAAGTTTTTCCGGGGGTGATGTTAAATATAAATCAATCTTGTAACCGGCGTCATAACACTTTCTGGTCAAAGTAATACCGTCTCCCCCGTTGTTGCCGGAGCCTGCGAAGACAGCTATTTTATCTTTTTTTACATCAAGGTTCTTAATGACTTCCGCAATTCCTGATGCAGCGTTTTCCATTAAAACTGTGGAGGGGATACCTATCTTTTCAATAGTATATTTGTCGGCGTTTGCCATTTGAACGGAATCTAAAATTTCCATCATACCACCCCCATCATTTTAACTGAGTAAGGAAGGTTGTTTTTTAGTTCGTCAGTAGTAACTGTGGCAGTACCGATTTTCGCCACAACCACACCAGCAGCCGTATTTGCCAGCACCGCAGCTATTCTGAGGTCGGTACCTATTGCCAGTGCAGCCGATAAGACAGATATGACTGTGTCTCCTGCACCTGTTACATCGAAAACCTCTTTGGCAACGGCCGGAATATTTTTTACGGTGTTATCTCTGAAAAACAAAGACATCCCTTCCTGCCCTCTGGTAATAATAACGTTTTCACAATTGAGCAGTTTTAAAATTTTTTGCCCGCAGTTTATAAGGGATTCTTCATCATTGATTTCCATACCCATTGCCTGTGAGGCTTCTCTGTTATTGGGTGTGATGCATGTAACATTCTTATAAAGTCTGAAATTTTCCAATTTAGGATCTACAGTAATTATTTTACCCTTCTTTTTGCATAACGCAGTGAGATTTTCTATGAGATATTTTGTTATGACACCTTTCCCGTAATCAGAAAGGACTATGCCGTCGTATTCGTCTATAATTTTTGCAACTTCGTCTATAATCAGCTGTGTAATACTTTTTTTGAGTTTGTCTTTATTTTCCCTGTCAAATCTGACAACCTGCTGATTACTGGCAATGATTCTTGTTTTAACTATTGTGTTTCTGCCGTCTTCAAAATATTTGCCGTTTATGTCGAGATCTTTTAGAATTTTTTTCAACTGCCTCCCGCTGTCATCATCTGAAGCAACGCCGAGAAGAGTTGGTTTTATTCCCAGAGAAGAAAGATTTGCTGCAACATTCGCCGCCCCGCCCGGCATTATCTGCTCCTTGTCCACTGTGACAACGGGGACAGGGGCTTCAGGCGAAATTCTCTCAACATTTCCATACATAAAAATGTCAAGCATAAGATCACCGATAACAATCAGCTTTGCATTCTTCAGCCTGTCTATCGTATCGATTAAATCGTTCATGAAATTTTAATATTCCTCTGTGCTGTCAACCTTTTTCGCTTCATCAATGAGCATTATAGGTATATCTTCACGAATTTCATAAAGCAGTTTACATTCGTCACAAACTATATAAGAAGAGTCTTTGGATAATCTGATATCGCCTTTGCACTTGGGGCAGGCTAAAACATCAAGAAGCTCTTGTTTGACAGACATTATAATGCCTCCTTAAAATTTAATTGAACAAACAATTTAAAACATATCACGTTCATTTACAAGTGATAATTTTTTGATATATTGTCGTTTTATGTCTATTCCAAAGATGGGTGAATTTATATACATTTTTTTAAAACACTAAATCCTTTAGCACCTCGAAGAATTAGCTCCTAAATGTAGTCGCGTTTTATTGAAGTGTCCCAGTTTTTGGAAAAGACCCTTTTATCCCCCTCATAAGCATCGAGCTGGGCATATATGCAAAATTTTTCCTCATCTGATGTAAGAACTGTTCTTGTAACTGTTTTTACATCCCATTTGCCCCGTTTAAACTTCCACTCCCAGACAGCCTCTCCGCGCGGGCTTGCAAAGTCGTCTCCTGTGTAGCTGTAATATTCTCTTCCGCATCTGCCGTACTCAAGATTAATTTCCGGGATAATCAGTATCCCATTGTCATTAATTACCTGGAGTATCGAATGGTCATCACCAAGGTTTCTTATAACTTTCCAGCTGTGTTCTCCGTATTTGGAAGGGATTATTTGAGGCGGTGCCGCAGCTTCCGGAGGCTTAAACGATATATTTTCTGTGCCCTTGCCATGTCTCACCGGCAAGAGGAGTGAACTGTTTCCGGTTTCTACCGTAAGTCTTGTGGAGGCGGGGGGCGGCCATGCCAGCGGCCAATAGGAAGAAGAAATGGACAGCCTTATCTTATTGCCTTTGACAAAGTTGTAACCCACATCATTTAAGCATACAGTCACTTTATAAGTTTTCCCGGCCTCTAATAGTTCGGGATTTTTTGAACTGTTTCTGTGACAGAGATTTAAAAGACCATAGGTTACTCTTGTGGCTTTACCGTCGGGAGATACATCGGAAATCCTGACAGCCACCATTGCAAGAGGGTTTGATGCGCTGACATTCAGCACAACCTCAGGTTTACCTAATATTTCCACAGATTCGTCTAAGGGAGGGGTATCAAATACAAGTGCGCCGCCGTCTTCTTCTCTCTGATCGTGAGGCAGGTCCGGAGCAGCTGCGTATGAGCACCATTTGCCGGCAAAAAAACCGACGCTTAAGGGTGATTGTACGGTCAATGTATGGGATTTTCCGTTGGAGTCTTTTTTTATCAGCTGTCCGGGTATCAGTGAAAATTTCTCCAAAGAAATATTATCAGAAGGCCAGCTTTTTTCACCAACCCATCTGCCTTTTCTTTCGTTCGGTGTTGCAATGGCAGGTACTTTTTCCATAATCCATGCCCGTAGTAAAGGTTCTTCCATAATTCCCGTTTCTTCATTTTTCAGCCATTTGTCCCACCAGCGCAGGGCTTCCTGTAAAAATCCTATTGCCGGGCCCGGGATACCCTGATGTGGATACTTATGACTCCAGGGACCCACCAATCCAAGCTTTGGTGTCTTCAGATTCTCAAGTATTCTGAAAACAGAGTCAGTATATCCGTCCGCCCAGCCGGATACAGCCATTACAGGTATTTTTATTGAATCCCAGTTTTCACAAACAGAACCGTGCTCCCAGTAATCATCCCTTTTCTGATGTCTTAGCCACTTTTCCAGCCAAAGTCCGCTGCCTCTGAGGCGTTCAAACCACATATCCCGCCAGGAATCCCCGACTAATTCAGGATCCGGCGGTAAAGAGTTTAGCCCAAACATGGTGCTGGCCCATGAGAGGTTATCTCCTAAAAGGCATCCTCCCATATGATGAACATCGTCTGAATATCTGTCATCGCTTGAACATACAGTTATGATGGCTTTAAGCGGCTGAGGTCTAAGCGCAGCAATCTGCAAGCCGTTGAAGCCTCCCCATGATATTCCTATCATTCCCACATTGCCGTCACACCATGGTTGTTTTGAAATCCAGTTTATAACCTCTATACCGTCTTCCAACTCACTTTGAAGATATTCATCCAGTAAAACACCTTCAGAATTACCGCTTCCTCTGATATCAACCCTTACTGAAGCGTAACCGTAACCGGCAAAGTATTTGTGCATCTGTGTGTCTCTGACACGTGTATTATCTCTGTGCCTGTAAGGAATATATTCAAGAATTGCCGGTACAGGTTTTTCACGGGCACTTTTTGGGAGAAAAATACGGGCCGAAAGCCTTACACTGTCCGGCATTGGTATCCAAGTGTGTTCAATAATTTCCACCTGTTCCGGAAATCTGCTTCTGTATTTCATTTTCCCTCCTTGTATTACTCAATACGAAATTTTAATTCTTTTTTCAACCGTTCGTAGTTGTTCAGTAATTCCTCGGTGTTGCTTCCTCCCATGAAAATTACTGCCAGCTCGTAGCTGTATGAATCCTGACCCAATAGTTCTGAAAGTACATCCCCTTCCTGAACTTCTATTAAGATTCTTGTCCCGGGAAATTTGTTTTCCAGCTCGCTTATCTCTTTATCAGTGGGAATCCGCTTCACAATACCGTCTTCGTATCGGCGGAGCATAAATTTTGCCGCTACATTATATTTACCGTTCCTGGTGGAAAATTCCGGCTCATAACCCAGCTCGATATCTATGGCGACTTTGTGCTGTGTCACACCGGCAACATCTTCAAATATCGGGGAATGGGATTTTGAAAGTCTACTGTTTATCTCAAGGAAACACAATTTATCCTTTTCTTCGTCCCAGAATATTTCAATATTAAAAGTTGTATTATTGAGTCCGATTTCGTTGATAATACTGATACATTTCGTTCTGATTCTTTTCTTAATTTCTTGGGGGAGATTTGAAGGCAATTGATACCGGGAGAAAGACGAATGAAATTTCCCTTCCCTGTATGAATCAACTATGGCGTAAACGTTGGGCTTGAAATCCTTTACGTAACCTTCTGCGGTACACTGTCTGCCCACAATGGGCTCCTCAGCTATACAATAATAGCCGTTAACCTCAACGGGTATATCTGCCGGCATATCCGCAAGTTCCAGAAACTTTTCAAACGGTTCCCCGAAACGTCCAATTCCCCGTTGTATTTGTGCGATTGCCTCTTCCAGCTGTTCATTATTTTTTATATAAAATGCCATCTGTGAAGAAAATGAAACAACCGGTTTAAGCCAAAAAGGGGATGGCAGGCTGATATTTTTTGTGCAGTTTGTATCAAAAGGATTTACTGCCTCAAAAACAGGTGTGCAGCCCGGAATACACTTCTTGGAGCGTATTCTTGTCCAGTATTTGTTTTCTGTGATCAGCACACTCTCAAGACTAGGTCCGTCAAGGCCGCAGTATTTCCTGAACACCGGAATAAGGGAGGTCGTGGGAAAATCCCAATGGCCTATTATTCCGTGTATATCTTCTTTGAAATCGTTCAGTTCTTTCTTCCCCATTGATATTATTTTATCCATATCGTACTTCGGAGGGTTTATTATCATATCATAGGGGAGCAAGTTATGAAATGCATAGCTCCTTCCGTCATTAATATTTTTTAATAAAGAATGATGAAAGTCATCCAGCCCTATGACAAAAATATTATAATTCATAATTACCTCCTATTTTAATTATAACAGAAATCAGAGGATTATTTAAAAGAGATTTTAGAAAAATGATTAAAAGAAGTATTGTAAATTGCTATAGAACTTATCCCAAAAGGACTGATTAATAATGTTTTACTTAAAAAGAAAAGGCCCGGTAAAAACCAGGCCTTATATTGTTAACCGCCGTAAAGGATATTGGGCAAAAAGAGTGAAATCTGAGGAATGTATGTTATTATCAGAAGTCCAATGATAAGGACAAAAAACCATGGCAATGAAGCTTTTATTACTTCCTGTATGTTCAGTCCCGAAATTCCGCTTGCCACAAACAGGTTCAGCCCCACCGGGGGTGTGAGCATCCCCACTTCCATATTTACAGTAATTATAACACCGAGGTGGATAGGATCGATTCCCAGCTGCATAGCTACCGGGAAAATCAGCGGTGCTATTATCATAATCAGACTGGAAGGCTCCATAAAGTTGCCTGCAATTAACAACATTATATTGACAAAAACAAGAAACATAACAGGTCCGAAATTCATATCAATAATCCACTGCGCCAAATCCTGGGGTATCTGCTGAATGGTGAGCAGATATGCAAATCCCATTGCATTTGCGATGATGAACATCACCATGGCTGCCGTGGATGCTGATGCTTTAATTACTTCAGGAATCTGCTTCCATTTTAAATCTCTGTATATGAATTTGACTACAAAAAAACCATAAACAGCTGATACGGCTGCTGCTTCAGTAGGTGTAAAAATACCACCGTAAATACCACCAATCACAATAACAATCACAAAAAGACCCCATGACGCTTCTTTAAAAGATTTCCATACTTCATTTAAAGGAGCCATCTTGGTGCGTTTGTGTCCGTTTTTAACGGCAGCGAAATAGGTGACAAGCATAAGCATAGTACCCAGAAATATACCGGGTACGAGTCCCGCCATAAAAAGTTTACCTATCGACTGATCAACCGTAACCCCGTAGACGATAAGTACGATGGAGGGTGGTATAATTATTCCCAGGGAACCGGAGCAAACAATAGAGCCCACAGAAAACCTTGTGCTGTAACCGTCTTCTTTTATAGCGCCCATCATGATGGATCCGATTGCAGCAACTGTTGCAGGTGAAGAACCGCTGACAGCTGCAAAAATAATACAGGCAAATATTGCCGACATCGGCAGACCGCCGGGCAGGTGTCCCACAATTGAACGCGCAAAATTTATAATTCGTTTGGCAGCGCCGCCCTGAGACAGAAAATTTCCGGCTAGTATAAAGAGAGGAATAGCCATCAATGCGAATTTATCTAATGATGTAAACATTTTTTGAGCAATTATAAGTGACGGCTGATTGGTGAATAACATCATAGTGATGGTGGTGGACAGACCAAGGGATACGGCTATCGGTATACCCATCAGCAGAAAGAGAACCAAAAGTCCGAATAAAGAGATAATATCCATAATTAATGCCCCTTCATAATCGTTTCATAATGAAAATCATCACCGGGAGTCCTTAAAATCTGAATAATTTTCACCAGAATTTCATATACTGCGATAGCCATGGCTATAGGGACGCATAAATATATGAGCCAGAAAGGAATCCCAAGATCTACAGAAACCTGACCGATCATTTTGTTAAACATAACAAGATCATAACCCCATTTAACCATCACAATCATAAATAAAAGCGTTATAATCAAACTCACCGTAAGGATGTATTTGGCAACTTTGGGTCTTATTGCTTGAATCAAAGCAGTTACACCAATATGCATTCCGATTTTAAAGCCGTAGGCAGCGCCGAAAAGTGCTGACCAGATGAAAAGATATGATGTGAGTTCACCGGCCCATACTAAAGACATGTTGAAAACGTAACGAAGTACAACATTTGTAAAAGCCACAAGTGTGGCTATTGACATAGTTATCATCATTACGGAAGTTACAAAAATATCCTTTGTTTTTTCAATTTTATCAAACATTTCACCAACCTCTCAGGTTTACAAAAAAAGAAGAGGCCTTGGCCTCTTCTTTAAAGTTTATTTGCCTGCATCCAGAGTTTTTTGAATAAGATCTTTTCCTATTACATCATAGAATTCAGGATAGATTTCCATCATCTTTTCTTTCCACACCTGACGCTGTTCCGGAGTTAACTTAATAATTTCAACCTTTCCTGATTCTCTGATTTTTTTCAGGTATTCCTGGTTAACTTCTTTGGCAATCTTTCTTGCATACTCTGTGGCATCCTTCACTGCACCGAGAAAGATTTTCTTCAGATCCTCGGGGAGCTGGTTCATAAATATTTTATTGGAAACAAGAAGGTATCCAAGATATCCATGATTACTGAGAGTCATATAATTCTGAACTTCGTGGAATTTCTTTGTGTAAATATTTGAGAGTGTATTTTCCTGTCCGTCGACCACACCCTGCTGCAACGCACTGTACACTTCAGAAAAAGGTAAAACCTGTGGATTGGCACCAATAACCTTGAACTGCTCTTCAAGAACTTTTGAAGACATAATTCTGAATTTCAGGCCTGCTGCGTCGCTTGGTTTTATTAACGGTCTTTGTTTAGCGGATATCTGTTTAAAACCGTTATCCCAATAAGCCAGTCCCACGAGACCTTTTTGACCTACAAGTTTTAAGATTTTCTGTCCCACCTCACCGTCAAGTACCTTATGAAGGTGGTCGTTGTCATTAAAAAGGAACGGGAGATCAAAGATCTGCAGTTCAGGAACGAAACCTGTGAATTTGGAAAAACTTGGAGCTGCAAGCTGAATGGCGTTCATCTGCAGTGCTTCAATAGCTTCCCTGTCTCCGTAAAGTGAAGCATTAGGATAAATTTCAACTTTCATCCTGCCGTCAGTTCTTTCTTCCACAATTTTTTTCAGATACTGAGCAGCTTTTCCTTTGGGTGTGTCATTTGCCACCACATGGCTGAACTTTACCACGATGGGCTCTGCAAATGCTGAAAAAGAAAACAGCAATGTTAATACAAAGGTTAATACTAAAAGTTTTGTGTGTTTCATCTAAACATCCTCCTTTTATAGTTTGTGCCTATGTACATGCAAAAGATGTGCCAAAAGCAGGCTTTGCTTATTATTCCTTTAAATATAACGCTTTATTAAAATTCCCCATAAAAATATGTATTGCAATATTGCAATTAAATGTGTTGCAAGTATTTACTTATCTGAAAATATATTATGCATATTGTTTGTATATAAGAAAAATCAAGTGTATGCGCAATAATGCAATTTAATATCGTGTTATTGCACAATTGCAACACTAAACATAGTGCTGTAAACTCAAGAGGCTTTTTGAAAATAATACAAAACAAGATTTTGTTTTATATTGTTATGCAAGTTTAAAAAATTACTATTTCCTTTCTTATAGTATTTTGATATAGCAGTATCTCTTAAAAAATGAAGGTTGCCAAATATGCTTTTACTTGACATTAATATAAGATATGCAATAGCTTAATACTCTCAGTTGGTTGCTTGGGAGATAGTTTATGAGAAACAAAAAAACTTTTTTGCTTATTGTTGTATTTTTATTTCAGTCAACATTAACTTTTGCTTCAAAATCCGACAATATAGCAGTAAGTATTTCTCCTGTAGCATTTATTGTTCAGGAGATAGGCGGTGATAAGATAGATGTGTTGGCCATGGTGCCTTCGGATTCAAATCCTCATCTTTACGAACCGTCTGTGCGGCGGATGATTTCTTTTTCCGAAAGCAGCCGTTTTTTTTCCATTGGCAGTGATTTTGAAGAAGTGTGGCTGGACAGGCTTTTATCTTTAAATAATAATATGAAAGTCCAAAGTATAACACAACATCTGCCTGTTACTTCCGGCATTAATGATCCGCATGTTTGGATGTCACCGTCCAATGTGAAAAAAATGGCGGAAGAGGTTTTGTCAGAGTTAATCAAAATGAAGCCCGCAGATAAAAATTTTTTTAAAAGCAATTATAACTCATTTGCCGCAAAACTCGATAATATTATAAATAAAATCGACAAAACCACGAAAAAATGTGAAACGGATAAATTTCTTACTGTACACCCGGTGCTGGGATATTTTGCTTCGGAATTCCACCTTAAACAGATTGCGGTGGAAAAGCATGGTCAGGAGCCTTCGGCACGTTATTTGAGCTCTTTAATGGAAACTATAAAAGAAGAAAATATAAAATTTATTTTTTCCCAGCCTCAGGTTTCCCAACAGTATGTAAAAGTTATTGTTGACGAGACAGGTATTGTGGCGGAGGTAATAGACCCTTTGTCAAATAATCTGTTTATTATGTTTGAGAATATATTGTCTGTTTTTAATAAATACTGCAGGTAAAATATTTATGGCTATAATTGAAATTAATGACGTGAGTTTTGCTTACGAAAAAGACCCTGTTTTGGAAAATGTCAGTTTGAAAGTTTCCAAAGGTGACTTTCTGGCTGTATTGGGACCCAACGGAGGCGGAAAGACAACCCTGTTAAAATTGATTCTCGGATTGATAAAACCTGATAAAGGCAGTATAAAAGTATTTGGAGAGAAGCCGGGTAGACATAGTAAAAATATAGGTTATGTTCCCCAATATTCATACATAAATAAAAACTTTCCTCTTTCTGTTATGGAAAGTGTTTTAATGGGGCTTACAAAGAAAAAACTGCTTAATTTTAAATATACTGAAACGGATAAGAGCCGGGCTTTGGAAACCCTTGATAAAGTTGATATGAGCGAATATTCTGACAAACAAATTCATGATCTTTCAGGTGGTCAGCGCCAACGGGTTCTGGTTGCCAGAGCACTTTTGTCTGACCCGGACTTGATTATACTGGACGAGCCGACCTCAAATATTGACCCTTACGGTAAATTTTGTTTTTTCACATTTCTTGAAGAGCTGAGCAGAGAAAAAACAATCATTCTGGTGAGCCATAATATCAATGTTATTGCAACAAAAATTAACAGAGTGGCCTGTGTAAACAGATTTTTATATTATAACTCTGAGCCGGTTCTTACTAAAGAAATGGTGGAAATTTTATACGGTACGCACGATGAACATGTATGTTCCTTCGGCAAGTATTTCAGCGATGATTTTACGCATATGGAAAAATAGGGGGCGGTGGTTGATTGATCTTATTCAGCTGGATTTTATAAGAAATGCTTTGTTTGCAGTTTTTCTTTGCGGGATAATGGGTGGTATTATCGGCAGTTATGTTGTAGTAAACCGTATTGTTTTTCTGGCCGGTGGAGTTGCCCACGCAAGTTTCGGCGGAATCGGTCTGGCATATCTTTTAGGAACTGCTGTTCTCCCCACCACATTTGTTTTTGCTGTTATGGTTTCTGTTCTGATAGGACTGATGACAATGAATGACAGCGAAAAAATGGATACGGTTATTGGCATCACATGGTCGGCAGGAATGGCTTTAGGGGTAGTTTTTCTCGAGTTAACACCCGGCTACAAAGGTAACCTTATGGGATATCTTTTCGGGAGTATTCTCAGCGTAAGCGAAAGTGATCTCCTTCTAATGCTTTCCTGCACTTTGGTTGTGATAATAATTGTAACAGTTTTTTACAGGAATCTTGCTATAATGTCTTTTGACAGAGAGTTTGCGGCTGCAAAGGGTATACCGGTGAAGTTTTTTCATGTTCTGATTTTGCTGCTTTTGGGTCTCGCACTTGTTGTTATGATAAGAGTATCAGGGCTTATACTGGTAATTGCATTGTTGAGCATCCCTCCGGCTATATCAGCTAAGTTTTCAAGATCATTTCTCTCCATGATCAGTTATTCCGTTATTATCAGTTTGGCTGCCGGTTACGCCGGTCTGTTTTTTTCCTATTGGTTCAGCATCTCATCGGGTGCTTCAATAATTTTATGTATGACCTTTTTTTATATTGTTGCTGATATTTTGGACAGAACTGTTTTAAAGGCGGGGATCTGAGGATGAAAATAGTATTGGTAAATCCGGAAATACCACAAAATACGGGAAATATCGCACGATTAAGCGCAGGGCTTGGAGTGGAGCTGATATTGGCAGGCAAAAGGGGGTTTTCTCTGGAAGACAGATATCTGAAGAGGGCAGGTCTTGACTATTGGGAGCATGTAAAGCTTAAATGTATCGATGATATCAATGAGCTGGAAACATTGATAAACAAAACGGAAAACACAGCTTTTATATCTAAATTCGGTCAGAAGCTTTACACTGATATTCCGATATCTGATTCCGGAGAAGCATTATTGATTTTTGGTAATGAAACAGGCGGACTTCCTTCCCGTTTTCACGAAAAGTATAACCATCTTATGTACCGAATACCCATGAGTGGTAAAATCAGAAGTCTTAATATTGCCAACAGCGTTGCTATAGTAACTTATGATTACTTCAGGAGAAACGGTTTTCATTCATTATCATGATGCATAATAATCTTTTTAAAAATATCAAACCTTTTGAAGCGATTCTTTTCCTTTTTATATTTGTCTCATTTCTTCTGACAGTGGGAATTTTTGTTGATAATAAAAGCAATGAAAAACTTTTGGATTTTATTCACAATCTTCAGAAAAAACAGCTGGAGCAAATCGCAGAAAATATAGACAGTTATACCAATAATATTTATGCATTTTTTGATAATCTGATTCTGACGAAGGCAGACAGTGATACAAAATACCCCCTCATCGTTTACAATGATGAAGGCGTGATTTACGACAATACCGGTAAACAAAATTATCCCAAACCGGAAATCGGTCTTTCGAATGAACTGGTGCTGAAATTCAGCAAAAACTTATCTTCCGGCAATATTTATTATTACCTTAGAAAAGATGGACGTATTTATTCATCATATGTTTCCATTCAATCGCTGATTTCAGATTCGAGTCCCGCTTATGCTGATGTGGTTATTTTCGATGGCGGAGAAACCCTTTATTCAGAAAATTACAAGGAATTTTTCGGAAAACTTTTCCGGCTGGATGAAGATAAATATCATTTTTTAGAGGAGGGCGGTCAGAAATTTCTTTTCAGTTCAACCGAGTTCAGGGGAGTAAATATCGGGATATACGGGGCAATGAAAAATTACTTCAGCGGCTTATCTTCCCAAAATAACGCCTTTTCCATGCCCGGAATGGTTTATGGGATAATACTCCTTCTTTTATTATTTCTGTTAAAGATTTTTATCAGCAGATTTGCTTTTGAAAAAGAAAAATTTGAGAAGCTCTTTCAACTGGAACATGAAAAATTTAAAAAGATTGTTGAAGCAATAGGTGAGGGTGTGGCTCTGATAGACAGTGATTATAATTTACTTTTTGTTAACGATTATGTGAAAAACAGGGTAGAGGGGGAGACGGAGGGGAAATGTTATTCGGTGCTGGCCGGAAGAAGCAGCCCGTGCGAGCAATGCGGGATGATGGATGTTGCTTTAAACGGAGAGTTAAAGAATGTCCGTTTTGAGAATTTCTTCAGTTGTTCAGAAGGCTATTTTGACATTATATGGACTCCTCTGTTTGATGAAAAGGGGGAAGCTGTTGCTGTTGTTGAGCTGATAAGAGACGTGACGGATGCTGTTAATATGCAGAATGCGCTGTTAAAAAGTGAGCATTATCTTAAAGAGATTATTGAGAATGCTCCTGAGCCCATTGTTTCTTTTGATGAGAACTTTAATATCAAAACATTCAGCAATGAATCATTAAAGGTTTTGAAAATAGAACCGGATAAAGTTATGAAGATTACCGATATTGTAAATGACAGTACTTTTTACGATAAGCTGGTTACTGATAAATTTGTTGATAACATGGATTTAACAATAGATTCTCATGGAAATAAAAGTCTGCAGGTGAAAACATCTGTTTCAAAAATAGAAAAAGAGTCCGGATATGAATACATAGCAATTTTTAAAGATGTTACGAAGATAAGACAGCTTGAGGTGAAACTTATTCAGTCTGAGAAACTTTCAGCACTGGGACTTTTGGCAGGAGGAGTGGCGCATGAAATCAACAATCCTCTTGTGGGTATACTCAACTTTGCCCAGCTTCTCTCCAAACGTTTCGAGTCCGGAACTTATGAAAAGAAACTTATAGATACAATAACAGAGGCCGGTGAACAGACGAAAGAGATTGTGCAGAATTTGCTTATTTTTGCCCGGCAGAAATCAGAGCAGAAAGATTACTTTGATATTAATGATTCGGCAGAGTTCGCATTGAAAATTCTGGGAAGCAGAATAAAATACAAAAATATAACTGCCGCTAACAAAATAACCAACTCTATGAGAGTTTACGGGAATAAGGGGAAAATTCATCAGGTTTTTCTAAATCTGCTTGTTAACAGTATTGATGCTGTTGACACAGGCGGCTATATAGAAATCAGCTCTGATGAAGACGAGAAGGGTAGTTTTATAAAAATTTATGACAACGGCAAAGGTATCAGCAGTAAAGTTATGGCAAAAATATTTGATCCTTTTTTTACCACAAAAAAGGTTGGACAGGGGACCGGCCTTGGATTGTTTCTGAGTCAGGCAATTCTTCATGAGCATGGCTGGGAATTTGAACTGGATTCGGTTGAAAATAAATATACATCTGTAAAAATATATCCGGGAATTGATTATGCAAACTAAGATATTTGTAGTGGATGATGAGCGTTATACACTTGATTTTTTTGAAGCTCTTTTAATTAACGAGAATGTGCAGGTGTTTAAGTTCCGCTCACCGATTGAGGCGTTTAAAGCAGTAGAGAAAAATGAGCCGGATTTGATTATCAGTGACATTGTGATGCCGGAAATGAGCGGTCTTGAGTTTCTGGAGGAACTGAACAAAAAATATCCATATATTACGGTAATTCTGGTAACCGCTTATGCCTCTATAGAAAAAGCTGTTCAGGCGATAAAAAAGGGTGCCTTTGATTTTCTTACCAAACCTTTCGATGATATTGAAGAAGTTACCATTAAAATCAAGAAAGGACTGGAAAACAGCCGACTTAAAAATCGTGTAAAGGTTTTGCAGGAAAATGTAAACGAACTGTACGGCATTGACAATATTGTTTCCAAAAGTAAAAAGATGAATGATATTCTTTCTATGGTAAAAAAGGTTTCAGGCATCAGCAGCAACATTCTTATAAGCGGTGAGTCCGGTACAGGTAAAGAGCTGATTGCAAGGTCAATTCATCAGCTGAGCAGCAGAAAAAATGAACGGTTTCTTCCAATAAACTGTGCGGCTATCCCGGAAAATCTACAGGAAAGCTTATTCTTTGGTTATGAAAAAGGCGCTTTTACCGGTGCCGATTCCCTGCACAGAGGCTATTTTGAAGAGGCTGACGGGGGAACACTTTTTTTAGATGAAATTGGTGAAACTGATCCCAATTTTCAGGTGAAGTTGTTAAGAGTGATACAAGAAAAGTCTGTTAAAAGACTGGGGGCAAACAAATCTTTGGATGTTGATGTGAGGTTGATTTGTGCCACAAACAAAAATCTGGAGAGTGAAGTAGAAAAGGGAAATTTCAGACAGGATTTGTATTACAGAATTAATGTGATTAAAATTGAGATTCCTCCATTAAGGGAGCGCGCAGAAGATGTGCCTTATCTTGTGGATTTTTTTATCAAAAGATATAACCGGGAGTTCAGCAAGAACTTGAAAGGTGCCGATTCGGGATTTATGAAGCACCTGTATGAATATGACTGGCCGGGAAATGTCCGCGAACTGGAAAATATAATCGAAAGATCCACCGCTTTGGCTGAAAAAGATTATCTCAGTGTGGATAATTTACCGGAAACTTTTTTCTCAAACAGCAATTCAGGGGGACGGTTTTCCGGGGACAGCCTGAAATATAAAGATGCAAGGGATGAGTTTGAAAAAAGTTATTTGAAAAGATTACTTGAATTGTCAGATAATAATATAACAAGGGCAAGTAAGCTTGCCGGTGTGGATCCAGCCACTATGCATCGCAAAGTTAACAAATATCTGAAGGAATAGAAGTGATAAAAAAAGGCGCATTGATATTTTTTGTTGTTTTTCTGCTTGTATTGCCTTTCACAGCACATACTGAAAATTTCACCATAAGGTTTTCCCATGTGGTAAGTGAAAACAGTCCAAAAGGAAGAGCTATAAATTATTTCAAAAATACATTGGAAAAACGCACAAAGGGTCGAATTAAAGTTAAGGTATATCCTGCAGGAATCCTTTTGGATGATATTGCTGCTGTTGGTGCCGTGAAAAACAACATAATCCAGATGGCATCACCGGCTTTTTCAAAACTCGGCTTGTATGTCAGAGATTTTCAGGTGTTTGATATCCCGTATCTTTTTGAAAATAAAGATGAAATACACAATGCTTATACCGGCGAAATCGGTGATATTTTGAAAAAAAAATCACTTTCGGCGGGTTTTCGTCTTTTATCTTTTTGGGATAACGGGTTTAAGGTGATTACTAATAACAGCCGTCCGATATCAGTACCTGAGGATATGAAAAATCTTATTTTCAGAACTATGGGAAGTGAAGTACTTGCGCTGCAGTTCCAACTTTGTGATGCTATAGCTTATTCTTATCCTTTCAGCAGCGTTTACGATCTGTTGAAGGAGGGCGTTGTGGACGGACAGGAAAACACTTTCAACAATATCTATTCCCAAAAAATTCATGAAGTACAGCGTTATATGACGATTTCCGATCACGGTTATCTGGGATACGGTGTGATAATATCGCCACAATTCTGGAAAAAGCTCCCCGTCAGTGATAGAAAACTCATAAAAGATGTTTTAAGAAAGACCACGTCTCTGGAACACAAACTTGCTGCAAAACAGAATTTTAATGATTTTTACCGGATAAAAAATGATACATCATCAAAAATTAAAATAAAGGCACTTAAAAAGAAAGAAAAAGAAAAATGGGAGAATTTTTTCAAAAAACATTACAATGAATTTTCTCAAATAGTTTCCGATGACATATTTAGTGAGGCTTTGAAATTAAACTGATAACTTATTGCATTTTTTTTGCCATGTGTGTGTATGCCGCTCTTGAAATTTTTCATGCCATACTGCCGGTGTTATCCTACGGTTTTTTCCGAATCTCCAATCTTTTGGGATCAGTACTGATTTTGCTGATTATGGCAATTCCAATAGTTTTACTAAGGTATTATGAACTGAAAATATCCCCGTTTAATTTTAAATACGTTTCTCACATTAATTTAGGAATTGTTGGGCTGTTTGTCCTGTTTATGTTTTACAGCTTCCCCATTTATATGGCTGCAGCTTTAATATGTTTTATAATTCTCGTTTTAAATGGTAAAAGATGGAATATTACTTAATTTTTATTATAAGTGTTATAATTTTTAGCTTTGTAGGATTGAACCTTTTCAGCGTACTTATACTTACCATTGGCGCTTATGCATTCATGGCTGGGTTTGATTTAAATCAGCTTTCTTTTTTATTGTTTAACAATGCAATGAATTTAAAAGACAAGTCGGAGATTGTAGCAATACCCTTTCTTCTTGCTGCATCAGAAATGCTGGTTAATTTCGGTTATTTTGGCAGATTGAAAAGGTTTCTTTTTTGTAAAAAAAACATGAAATTCTGGTCATTTTTCCTTTTTTTCATATTTTCATCTATTCCTGCAGGCTCCAGCCTTATTTACAACAGAATACTCAAAGAAAATTTTAGTCTTGCTGAATTCGGAGGAGACAGGGATGGACATCTAAAGGCAAATTTTTTTCTCTCTGCACTGAGTTTTATAATGCCTGTATCGATTCCAGTTATTATTATAGCGTCACTGCTTAATGTTTCTTTAAAAGCCGTAATATTTTTTACCCTTATTTTAACGATAGCGGTGTTTGTTCTGTATTATTTTATTTTTATACGCAGATATCTGACAGTTATGACATCTGATGAAAAGGAGACATTGACGGGAATATTGCCGGTGGTTATATTTGTAATACTCTTTTTTTACCTGATTTATGCTGTATCATTTCCTGTAAATGTAACTGCAGAGATACTTTTTTTTACAACCTTGATTTTTGTTTTTCTTCAAAACAAAAGAGATTTTCCGGGTAAACTTTTGGTTTCGATAAAGAATACCATTTTAAGGAGCGGAGTCCTTATCTCCTTGGTTTATTTGATTGGTATAATAAATTTTTTTCATATTTACACCGGTGCCTCAGGAGAGCTTTTTGACTATCTTCTTTTTTCTTTTGCTAACAGCTCATATCTTATCATTTCTGTTTTTATTATTGCATTTTTACTTCTTGAATTGATTGATCCCCTGGGAATACTTCTTATTTTATACCCGATCTATTATTCTTTGCTTGGCACATATGATATAAGTTATATTGTGTTTATTGTCTCTTTTACATTTTTTGTTTCACTGGGGCTTATGAGCAACATCTCAGGGCTGCCCGGGAATTTTTACAGAAATGCTTATAACTTAAATTCGGCTGATATTTATCAGATATTTTTGTTTGAATATTTTATTATTGTAGTAGTAAGTTTTTTTACTCTGAGCTTTTTCGGAAGCTTTCTATAGGAGCGGTGCGTGTACAAATATATTTTAAAGATTATAAGTGATGATTTGTATGAGGAGCTTGAAAATAAAAATTTAACAGTAGTTGAGGACAATTTCGACGGTGAACCTTCCTTTTATATTTATACTGATGAAAGAATAGACGATTTTTTAAAAGGGATGAATGTAGATTTTAATGTTGAAATATTAGAAGATGCTGACTGGCAGAATTACTGGAAAAAGTTTCTTAAACCGTCCCTGTTGACGGAAGGGGTCAGCTGTTATTATGATGAAAATGAAAAAATTCCGGCTTCTCAATCAATAAAGCTGGTACCGGCTATGGCTTTCGGAACCGGCACCCATCCTACTACAAGACTTTCAGCAGCCCTTATCAGAGATTTAGCTGATGGACGGAGCTTTCTGGATGTTGGCTGCGGAAGCGGTATACTTTCAATTCTTGCTTTCGTATCGGGAGCGAGAACAATATATTCTTTTGACAACGATCCTGCAGCTGTCTTAAATGTAAAAATTAATATGCAGCTGAATGGAATGTGTTGTGATAGTTTATGGTGCGGTGATTTTCGTTCTTTGCAAAAGAACGTATGTTTTGACGTTGTGTGTGCAAACATTATTTCCTCTGTACTTTATGAAATCAACCAAAGTCTGCTTGAACATGCAAAATCTGATATTATATTGTCAGGTATTATGAAAGATGAAATCGATGAATTTATTAATACTTTTAATTTCGGTGATTATAATGTGGAAAATATAATTTTTGAAGGCAACTGGGCGGCATTGAGGATTAAAAAATGATAGCTGTAATCGGGGATGTACACGGTTGTATAAAGACTCTCAGTGAACTGACTGAGAGGTTACTAAAAAAATATGATATAAATAAATTTATCTTTATAGGTGATCTGATCGACAGAGGGCCTGCTTCATCTGAAGTGTTGATGTTTGTGCAGAATTTAAAAAGAGAATATCCTCTTGAGCTGCTCAGAGGCAATCATGAGGATATGATGCTGGATTTTGCTGCCGGAGTTAAGCATTACGGAAACACAGACTGGTTAAATAACGGGGGGATTGAGGCAATCAAATCAATCTCCGGAGAAATTCTTTTTGAAAAATTTTCAAATGGTGAGTATATATTTGAGGAATTTTCCCTCCACTTGCAAAAATTCGAATACCTGCTGTCTTCAATAAAAAATTACTTGGTGGTAGAGCTGAAAGAAAATAAGCTTCTTCTCAGCCATGCCGGAGTGAGTGATTTTTCTCTGCCTCCTGAAAGGCAGATGGATTATCTCCCTGAAGATCTGCGGCTAGTAAAATATCCCTTTATATGGGACAGAAGTGTTGACTCCAAAAGGGAAAAATATTTTGATTATATAGTGGTTCACGGTCATACGCCCGTCCTTAAATTGACGGGATACGCAGAATCAGGTAAACCTTTTTTCAATAAAGACATGGATGATGAAATTGTGAGTATTAATATAGATACCGGGTGTGTATATGGAGGCAGTCTTTCGGCACTTGTGACAGATGATGGGAAAACTTTTGATTTTGAGGCTGTTGCATGCAGGGATTAAAAAGGTTTTATTATAATGTCCCTTTTTCTGATGAGCTTGCTCTCGAGGGTGAAATTTTCAATCATTTAAAAAATGTTTTAAGATGTTCTGCCGGTGAAGAGATTTTAGTGTATAATGATAAAAATATCGCAAGATACAGGGTAGATTCGCTTAATAAGAGAAGAATTAGTGCCCATCTTCTTGAAAAAAAAACGCAAATTAATCCTGATTTCATTCTGCATGTTTATCTGGCAGTCATGAAAAACAGGTATATGGACAACATAATCCAGAAGCTCGGTGAGATTGGCATTACAAAACTTATTCCGGTGTATACGGAGAACTCAACTGCCAGAGTTAATGATAAAACTTATTCAAGATATAAGGACCTTTTAATTAAAGGGGCTCTGCAGGCTGAATTAGATTTTCTTCCCGCTCTGGAAAATGCCGTTGAAATTCATCAGATAAATCCTGAGTGCGAGACGAATTTACTGTTTGCTGCCAGAAGAGCAGAAACGGAAATTCCCGTGATTACATCAAAAAGCGTATCTCTTTTTTTGGGACCCGAAGGCGGTTTTACTGAAAGGGAAATGAAGTTTTTGTCTGAGAAAGGTTTCTCAATAGTATCTCCTGCATCTTCTGTATTAAAAGCTGAAACGGCAGCTGTTGTCTTTACCGGTATGGTTAAGATTTTGATGGAGAATACATGTGTCTGAAAATTTCGATTTAAATGATAAAAAATTTATGGATGAAGCAGTGAAACTTGCCTTTAAAGCTTTTCGCTCAGGAGATGTACCTGTAGGTGCGGTTGTGGTAAAAGAGGGTGAAATTATCGGCAGAGGCTTTAATAAGAAAGAACTGACAAGTGATGCTTCGGCTCACGCTGAAATGCTTGCACTTCAGGAGTCTGCAAGATATCTCGGTGACTGGAGGTTGAATTCGTGTGTATTATACTCAACCACAGAGCCTTGTATCATGTGTGCCGGTGCTATTCTGCATTTCAGAATAAGTGAGGTTGTCTTCGGAATCAGTGAGCCTAAATTCGGGGGCGTGTTGAGTAATGTCAATTTGTTTGATCTGGATACACTGAATCATAGTGTAAAATACCGCTATGGTCTTGAATCGGAGACAATCACAAAGTTAATGAAGGATTTTTTCAGGAAAATACGAGACAGCTGAAATAGTTTTTGATTTTGAACATTGAAACCACTTCACACCCATCATTAATTACGCATTATTTGTTACTTACAAGCACGCAAATGAATTTCTTTGCAAATCCGGTAAGTTATGATAATATTAAAGATTCAAGCTTCGCACTTACACTGTTTTCACGTCTTTGCGAGGAGTGAAAACGACGAAGCAATCTCTCTACTTTTCTTGTTTTGAGATTGCCACAACCCTGTTTCCACAGGGTTTCGCAATGACAAAACGAAGTGCGAAACTTGAGTTAAAGGTTGTAATTTTTTTTAAATAATCATAAATAGTTGCTGAACTAATGATTATAATTGCTATCTTAATAAAAAACAAAAAGAGGAGTTTTTATGTCACAAAAAACTGTTAGGTCAAATAATAATGATTATGTCAAATCAGAGGGACGTTTTACCAAAATCTTTGGAATATTTAAAATAAGGAGACTGATTACCATTGTACTTGCTGCGGCATTCTTTGCCAGCATTGCCATTGCAAATGCCAATGCCTCTGAATTGGATAAGCTAAAAAACACTATTGAGAATAATTTCAGTGAAAATTTGCAGAAAAGAGGAATGAGTGGTATCAAACTGGATGTTGAAATACTGAAACAGCTGGAAATGCTGGATGGTTTTTATTTTGTAAAAGTAAACATTAACGACGAAGCGAGAGGCAAAAAAGCCACGGATTATATAATAACCAACGGCACATATCTTCTCCCTGATGTAATTAACATAAGTGAAGGAAAAAGTTTAAAATCCAATATGGCTTTTCTCTATGATACATATGATGTTCCGACGAAAGGCCTTTCCCTGATATACGGAAGCAGGGATGCCAAAAATGTCATTGTCGATATAAGCGATTTTCAGTGTCCCTATTGCAGAAAGGCACATGACTATATTAAGGAAAAGGTAAAGGGAATGGATGATGTGGCAATTTATGTAGCACATATGCCGCTTAAAATTCACGATAAGGCAGTAATTTATGCGAAAATATTTGAAGCCGGTAAAATAATGGGTAAAAATTTCTCCGATGAGCTTTACAGCGGGAAATATGATAGTATGACAAAGGATAAAATCATTGAAACTTTTGCCGAAAAAAGCGGCGACAAAAAGAGATTTAAGAAATTATTGGATTCTGAGCAGGTACAGCAAAAGCTTAACCGTGGTAAGGAGATTGCCCGTAAAATGGGGGTAAACTCAACGCCGGTACTGTTTTTTAACGGAAGAAAAGTTGAGGGTTATAACACTGACCTGATGGATAAAGGGCTTGAGCTTTTTAAAAACAACAATTAATCTCGTAACATTTATTTTGAACAAGTCGGGGTGATTTATGGCAGTACAACCGTTGGAATTTGAAACACCTATTTTTGAGCTTGAAAAGAAGATTGATGAACTGAAAAATATGTCATCGCTGTCAGATCAGGATATGAAGCATGAGCTTAACAGCCTGGAAAAGAAGCTGGAAAAGGTTAAAAGCAATATATATAAATCTCTGACGGCTCCGCAAAAGGTTTTGGTGGCAAGACACCCCCAAAGACCTTATCTGCTGGATTATATTAAAATGCTTTTTACAGATTTTGTAGAACTTCACGGAGACAGAAATTTTCGTGATGATCCTGCAATCATTAGCGGTATGGCTAAGTTTGAAGGAGAACCGGTTGTTGTTGTGGGGCATCAGAAAGGTAGAAACACCAAGGAAAATATACACAGAAATTTTGGGATGGCACATCCGGAAGGTTACCGCAAAGCATTGAGAATTTTTGAAATGGCTGAAAAATATAACCGGCCTATCATATCTTTTATCGATACACCCGGAGCTTTCCCCGGTATAGGTGCTGAAGAGAGAGGACAGGCAGAGGCAATCGCCAGGAACTTAAAAGAGATGGCCGGGCTAACTGTTCCTTTTATTTCTGTTATTTCCGGTGAAGGGGGCAGTGGAGGTGCTCTTGGTATAGCCATGGGAAATCGGGTGCTTATGTTTGAGCATTCAATTTACGCCGTGATAAGTCCTGAAGGGTGCGCATCTATACTTTGGAAGGACGCGAGTTATTCCGGAAAAGCAGCAGAGGCTTTGAAACTGACTGCTCAGGATTTAAAAAAACTAAATGTTATCGATGAAATTATACAGGAACCTCTTGGTGGTGCACACAGAGATTATATAACTACGGCAGAAAATGTGAGACAGGCTTTAATCAAACATTTGGGAGAACTCAAACAGCTTTCGCCTGAAAGACTGTTTGAATACCGATGTGAAAAATATATGGCAATGGGGGTATTTGCTGAACAATAGCAGCGAGATTTTTCAGCTCTCCGGGGATGTATCCAACAAAATAGCTGCCGGCGAGGTTGTAGAAAGACCGGTAAATGTTGTTAAAGAGCTTGTTGAGAATGCTGTTGATGCCTCAGCTGAAAAGATTACAGTTGAGATTGCTGAAGGCGGATTAAATCTAATAAAGGTTATGGACGACGGGAAAGGCATTTTCCCGGAAGATATCGAAAAAACTATAGACAGATTTGCCACCAGTAAAATAAGAGATATTAACGATGTCTATGAACTTTCTTCATTTGGTTTCAGAGGAGAGGCTCTTGCTGCAATAAGTTCCGTTTGCGATTTTTCCCTTATTTCTAAAAGAAAAGGACATGACTGTCTGGAGCTTAAAAGCAGCTTTGGAGGACAGCCGGTGGTGAAACCGGCAGCCGGAATTGAAGGAACTATTGTTACCGTCAAAAATCTTTTCGGTAATCTTCCCGCAAGACGTAAATTTCTTAAATCATCCAGTGCTGAACAAAGGGAAATTGTTAAGTTTATCCGCCATTTTATGCTTACCAATTATCATCTGTCTCTGCGTTTAATTGTGGATGAAAAGGAATTCTTTCTTTTCCCGAAGAATGAGTCAATGTTAGATAGAGCTAGAAAAATTTTCAAAGAAAAAAAAATCGTCCATTTGACAAACAAATATGAAAACTTAAAGATAGAGGCCGTAATATCTACACCGGAAGTGCAGAAGTTTCGCAGAGATAACATCGTATTAAGTGTGAACGGACGGGTTATTAAAGATAACATGCTGACTCAGGCTGTAATTCAGGCTTATAAAAGACTTATTCCGGAGGGTAAATTTCCTTTAGCTGCAATTCGGTTGGACATTTCTCCGAGTTACATGGATGTTAATGTCCATCCGGCGAAGCTGTTTGTAAAGTTTTTGAATTCCGGAGAGATTTTTTCATTCGTATATGACAGTATACTTGAGAAACTGGAATCTTTAACTCCGCATAGTTACGATTCTGATAATTACACAAATTTATCAGACACAGATGAGAACAGGATAAAATCTTTCCAATACAGCTATAACCCTGAGGAGCAGGTAAGTGTGTCAGATTTTCTTACTGCTGCGGATACTTCTGTCAGCTCAGATGAATCTGACAATATGGAAGAAGTTTACGGTTATGATTTCAGAATAATCGGACAGCTTTTTAATACTGTGATAATATGTGAATTTGACGATTTCTTTTATATGATAGACCAGCATATTGCCCATGAGCGGATATTATATGAGAAATATAAATCGGAGTCTTCCGTTGACACAGCATCCGTAGTTTTGTCAGAACCACTGGTTATGAATCTGGGTGAAGAGGAGTTGGAAATACTGAATAATAATAAGCACGTATTGTGTGATTTTGGTTTTGATTTTGAGAGCTTTGGCGGAGAAACAGTAAAATTCAACAAACTTCCGTCGGAAATTTTAAACAAAGATGTGGTTTCAGAAATAAAGACTATACTGGAAGAAACAAGCCGGTTGAGCAGAAAGGGGCTTAAAGATTCCAGTCTTGTGGTAATGTCTTGTAAATCCGCAATAAAGGCCGGGGAGAAATTGAGCAGGTATGAAATGAGTCATCTTGTTAATGAGCTGCTAAAGACAAAAAATCCATTCACATGTCCTCATGGCAGGCCCATTATCGTAAAACAGAATAAAGAGGAATTGTTCAAAAACTTTCACCGATGAAAAGAATCCCTATAATCACAGGTGTAACAGCCACCGGAAAAACAGCCTTTGTAAGCAAGCTGGGAGAGAGGATTCCTGTTGAGGTAATTAATGCGGATGCCTTCCAGGTGTATAAATATATGGATATAGGTACGGCAAAACCTGCCAAAAAAGAGCTGTCCGAAGTGAAGCACCATCTCATTGACATTTTGTATCCCGATGAGCATTATTCCGCCGGAATTTTCTTTCAGAAAGCCCAACAGCTTATTGCTGAGATTATTAACAGAGGGAAGATCCCTGTTATAATCGGAGGAACCGGTTTGTATGTGGAAACGCTGATTAACGGTATTTTTAACGGTCCCGGAAAAAATACCAAGCTTAGAGAAGATTATCAAACAGAGATTAAAAAAAGCGGAATAAGTAGTTTGTACAAAAGACTTGAAATGATTGATCCGGATTATGCAGCCAGAATTTCCGCCAATGATAAGAACAAAATTATCCGGGCTCTGGAAGTTTACGATCTCAGCGGTTTGAATTTTACACGCTCCCACGAACTTTTTCATCAGCCGCCGAAGTTCGAATACGACGTTTTAGTTTTTACAACTGAAAGAAGCGTACTTTATGAGCGTATTAATAACCGCGTTGATAAAATGTTTGAAAGAGGCTGGGTTGAAGAGGTGCAAAAACTGCTTGACTTGGGCTATTCGACCGATATGCAGTCGTTCTGTGCAATAGGATACAGAGAAACAGTCAGATATCTCGATGGAGAAATATCTTTTGATGAGTTGTTAAAAACAATAAAGAAACGGACGAGAAATTTTGCGAAAAGACAGCTGACATGGTTCAGGCATATGAGGGATCTGAAATATATCGACGTATTGGACAGATTGGCGATGAAAGAGCTGGAAGATTATATTGCGGAAAATTATCAACAGTTTTAAACAGTTATAAAATTTTTATAAATGTGAAAATTTTACAGGGTTGTGAAGAAAAAAGTATTGAAGGTTATTTATTAATAGTTTATGATTATTAATAGCCAGGCGATGTTTTTTTATTGAAAAAATATCCGGAAATGTTTAAATATTAAAGCAATGAGAGATAAACAATCCTTTATTTTTAAGGATATAAAATGTTGTGAGGGGATCTGATGGGTAAAAAAGTGAATATTCAGGACGTATTTCTTAATTATGTTAGGAAAAAAAGAATTACCGTGACCGTTTATTTGATTAATGGTGTTAAGCTTGAGGGCGTGGTAAAAGGCTTTGATAATTTTGTGATAATAATAAAAGATGATTCACAAAAGATGATTTATAAGCACGCAATATCAACGATAACCCCTTCAGTTGAGATTGAAGATATTGAAATTGAGTAACTTTGCAGGCGGATAATGGTATATGGAGGGGGGGTGCGCAAACCTCTGAAAGTTGTCGTTTTTAATGCAGTACTTTATAATGAAGATTATATCAAAGAGCCTGATAAACACTTAGATACCCTTTTTGGAAATCCGGTTTGTAAAAGTGATACATTTTCCTTTGACCACACATCCTATTACACCCCTGAAATGGGTGAAAATCTTAAAAAATATTTTGCAGGATATGATTTCTTTATTTATCCCGATGAAATAAAGAATCTGAAAATTTCATCAGTGGATTTGGAAAGATCTTTTATGGTTGACGGCAAAAGGTTACTGAATGTAGATCCCGGTTATGTTGCCCTGGAAAAAATTGTGGCTGCCAGCACAAAAAATTTTTCACACCGTATATACATAGGCTCTAATATTTATGCTGACTTGCAGCTTTTCAGAAAAAAAGGGAAATACCGAAGTTTACCGTGGACTTTTTTTGACTATAAACTTGATTTTGTGTTAAAATTTTTTGATAATATGCGTCTTAATCTGTTATAATCTCTTTCATTGATATTGCTTATCAAAAGGAATAAATTATTCATAATCTAACCTAATGAAAGATAAGTGTGTTTTACGTTGAGCGGAAAAGATAAGAATATGAATCAGGTTTTGATGCGTGTTAAAATCAGTTATGAGATCTTTGAGTCATGGAATTATTCAAAGGTGTGAGTTTATGAATATATCAGGTGGTATGATTTGTGGCTGTTGAATATACGGAGCTGTTAAATCAGCTGAAAAACAAGAAAAATCTGAATGACGATGAAATGCATCTTTTAAAAAGTATGCTCACCCTTAAAACTGACCTTTCCGCCCATATTCATATTTTTAAGAAGTTTCATATTTTGGATAATATTACCGCAGAAATGTACTCAGGCAAGTCCACTGAAAATCAGGTGAGATCAATTTTGACCGGCGATATTCCCATTCACTATGATTATTATCCTGTTGTGGTTTTCCTTGTTTTAAGGAATTACCGAAACCAGCTGAAAGAGCTTTACGATTTTTTAAACAGGCTTAAGGGTGATATTTTAAAAGATATTATAACGAGCCCTTATTTTGAAGGTAAATATATACAATATTTAACCAGATTGATGAAAAATAATGATGCATTTGTTTCCGTGCTGATTTCCCAGGGTAAAATTAATGAAGTTCTTGTGAAACAACTGGCTAAATCCACAAATTCAGATGTGCTTTTTCGTATTGCCAATCTGAAAATTATACTTGAAAATAACCGGGATATTATTAATGAACTTTTGATGAATCCTTATACACCGGATGATTCACTTGTTTATCTTAAGCAGATTAAATATGAGTTGAGCCTCAATGAAGCTTTGAAAAGTGCTGTTGAAACAGAGGAAATGGATGAGACGGAAGAGGAAAAGAAGAAAGTTCCTGAAACACTGAAAAAAGAAGTGGAAAAAAGAGTTGAAGGTGAAAATAAAGAAATAGAAGAAAATCTATATCAGAAAATATTAAATATGAAGCCTGTTGAAAAAATAAAGCTTGCACTAAAAGGTAATAAATCAGCACGGGGACTATTGCTTAAGGATTCCAATAAGCAAATTTCTTTAACTGTGCTAAAAAACCCAAGAATTACTGAAGATGAAATTGAATCACTTGTAAAGAGTAAGTCTACGCCGGAGCATCTGATTAGGGAAATTTCAAGAAATAGAAATTTTATGCAGGAATATGATATAAAAAAGGGGATGGTAATGCATCCCAAAACGCCCCTTGAGATTAGTATGAGACTGATAAATCATCTTTATGTAAAAGACATTGAGCAAATATCCAAATCGCGCGAAGTTCCTTCTGCACTTAAAAATCAGGCTCTCAGGCTGTTCATGACAAAATCCGGAGCTAAAAAATGAAACATAATATATTATATTTCGGCCTTGTGGCTGCCCTGCTGTTATATCTTTTCTTTGGTAACAGAGGGATAATCGAATATCACAATTTGCTCGAAATTAGAAACAGGTACCAGCAGAAGGTTGATAATCTGACTGAAAGTATAAAGTCACTGGAACGTGAGCTTATGCTTATCAGGCAGGACGAAGAGTATTTGGAAGCATTGATCAGACGGGAACTTAATATGAAAAAACCCGGAGAAGATTTGTATATTCTGAAGGATAAGAATGAAGACTTACACAGTAACAGAGATAACAAAAGCAATTAAAAATCTCATCCAACAGACATTTAGCTCCCCTGTAATCGTTACAGGTGAAGTATCCAATTTCAGCATTTCACCTGCAGGGCATCAGTATTTTATTCTTAAGGACGAAAGCTCACAGATCAAATGTGTATTCTTCAAACGTTACAATTTGCTGAACAGGGATTATTCGATAAAAAACGGCGATAAGGTTTCTGTTTATGGTGATTTAAGTGTTTTTGAAGCAGGCGGGAATTATCAGATTGTTGCCAAAAAGATTGAATACAGCTCCGAAGGGGAGTTTTATAAAAAATTTGAGGAAACCAAGAAAAAACTTGAGCAGGAAGGTCTTTTCCATGAAGATTTGAAAAAACCTGTTCCTACTTTTGTAAAGAAAATAGCTGTTGTTACATCTCCCTCCGGAGCAGCTATCAGAGATTTCATCATAACGACAAAACGTAATAACGCTGCTTTTGAAATAGATGTTTGGCCGACTACTGTGCAGGGCGCTTCAGCTGCAGGTGAGATTGAAAAAAATATCCTCAAAGCCGGCAGCCGGGGCGATGAGTATGATGCTCTGGTTTTGATGAGAGGAGGCGGGTCATTGGAAGATTTGGCTGTTTTTAATGAAGAGAATGTCGCCAGAGCGTTGAGAAAAATTGAGGTTCCAACGATCTCAGCTATAGGTCATCAACGTGATTTTACCATTTGTGATTTTACCGCTGATTTAAGGGTTGCAACACCGACTGCAGCAGCTTCCTATTTATCCGAGGGGTATATCTATTATAATAAGAATTTAACGGAATTTTATAAACGTCTTTCAAGATATATGGAGCAGGTCATTATCTCCCGCAGTCAGAAATTAGACAACTATATGGCTGTTTTGAATAAAAACTCTCCGTATAACAGGATTAGTCTATATCGAAGTGAACTGGAAAGAAGCAGACAATTAATGATAAACAATCTCAGAAATAAGGTGCAGGATGGATACAGCCGTTTAAAACTCTGCGATGTTTTTCTTGCATCAAAAAAACCTGCAAATGTTGTGAGGGAAAAGAGAAGTGAAGTTGAAAGATTTAAAAATTATCTGTTGAGAAGTGTAACAAATAGGTTAAACTATGATAATGAACGCTTAAAAGGTGTTTTCGGAAGACTGAAAACAATGAATCCGGAAAACGTTATTTCCAGGGGTTATGCTCTGGTGTATAAAGAGGGATTTGTTGTTGAGTCTTTAAACTCGATAAAACTTGATGATGAGGTTGAAATTCGCATGAAAGGTGGATATATTAACGCCTTTGTCACAGGTAAAAAACATTTGGAGGATACCAATGGATAGAATTCCTATTACAAAAGAAGGTTTTCAAAAAATAAAGGAAGAACTTGAAAGACTTAAGACGAAAGAGCGTAAAGATGTTGTTGAGGCTATAAAAGAAGCGAGAGCCCACGGCGATCTTAGTGAAAATGCGGAATATGATGCGGCAAAAGACCGCCAGGGTATGCTGGAAGCTAAAATTGCTGAACTTGAATCGAAAATGTCTAAGTTTGAGGTCATTGATACGAAAAACCTTAAAGGTGATAAGGTAGTATTCGGTGCAACGGTTAAAATTGAAAATGTCGAAACCGATGAAATAAAAGAATACCGGATTGTCGGCCCTGATGAATCCGATATTTCCAAGGGTGATATTTCAGTCCTTTCCCCCCTTGCAAGGGCGTTGGTAGGGAAAAAAGTCGGTGATGAGACAGTAGTAAACGCCCCCGGCGGGGAAATTGAATATGAAATAGTAGAAATAAATTTTGAATAATTTCTATGGGTAACCAATACAATGTGCTGATAATTGATGACGAAAGATCTTTCAGGGAGCTTCTGGAAATTCTTTTTTCCAATGAAGGCTACAATGTTTTTATGGCTGCTGATATTGCCGGATCACAGCGTATCATTTCAGAAAAAAAGATCGACATTATTATCTGCGATTTAGTCCTGGGTAAAGAGGATGGGTTGGATGTCGTAAAATGGTGCCGTGAAAATTCATATAATATCCCTTTTATTCTTATGACAGCCTATGCCAGCAGTGCAACAGCTTTGGAGTCTGTGAAGCTGGGAGTTGTGGATTATATAACCAAGCCTTTTGACATGGATCATCTTGCCACCATGGTCAGGGAGGTTATAACCTCCAGGAAAAATGAAGATTCTGAGTTTTACACTGAGCTTGATGAAATTAAGGGTAAAAGCAATGCCATTAAAAATGTTAAAAAATATATTATGGATATTGCAAAAACGGATTCAACCATTTTAATTACCGGTGAATCCGGTACAGGTAAAGAACTCGTCGCAAGGGCTGTACACAGGTTGAGCCACAGGGCCTTGAAACCCTTTAAGACGATAAATTGCAGCGCCATACCCTATGATTTGCTAGAATCGGAACTTTTCGGATACAAAAGAGGTGCTTTTACCGGTGCATCATATGATAAGAAAGGGATATTTGAACTGGCGAACGGCGGCTCCATATTTCTTGATGAAATAGGTGAAATGCCGCTTTTTCTGCAGTCCAAACTTCTCAGGGTAATACAGGATAAAATGGTTCAGCCTCTGGGTGCAGGCACTGAAATTAAAACGGATTTCAGGATAATTGCCGCTACAAATAAAAACCTGGAAGAGGAAACGAAAAAAGGCAATTTCAGGAGTGATCTCTACTACAGGTTAAACGTTGTTAATATTAATATCCCTCCATTAAGGGAAAGAAAAGAGGATGTGGAAGAGCTGGCGAAACATTTCCTGAAAAAATATGCAGTTTTGATGGATAAAAATATTTCTCAGATATCCTTTGCTGTAATGGAGGCTTTTAAAACCTATCCGTTTAAAGGTAATGTAAGAGAACTGGAAAACCTGATAGAAAGGGCTGTGGCTATGGAAAAGACCAACAGGCTTCTTCCTTCCAGTTTTCCAGCCCATTTCTTTGGTAATTATGAAAATTTTTGGGATAATCAAACACCGGATCTGGAAAAACCTGTGGATTTGGAAAAAATTGTGGAAAATATTGAGAAAAAATATATAATGACAGCACTGGAAAAGACAGGCGGCAACCAGAGTAAATCTGCTAAACTACTCGGGCTTTCGGGCAGAGTATTCAGGTATAAAATGGAAAAATATAATATTCGGTGAAAATATGGAAAAACTTCCCAATCAACTGACAATTCTGCGAGTGATTCTGGTGCCGGTATTCCTCATTCTTATCTTCTTCGATAAGAACATTACAAATATATTGGCTGCAGTTATTTTTATTTTCGCGTCAGTAACGGATTTTGTTGACGGGTTTATCGCCCGGAAATATTCGGTTGTTTCTGATTTCGGGAAAATTCTTGACCCTATAGCCGATAAAATTTTGGTGGCATCTGCTATGATTTCTCTTGTTCAACTGGACAGGCTCAGTTCAATTGTTGTTATTATTCTGCTTAGCAGGGAGTTTGCTGTAGGCGCTCTGCGGGATTTCGCATCCAGCAGAAGAATAATTATTCCTGCAGGGTTTTTCGGTAAAATAAAGACAGCTTTTCAGATGACTGCCCTTGCTCTGCTTATATACAAAAATGAACTTTATGGCATAAATGTCTTTGTTATAGGGAAAGTTCTGATTTATCTTTCGGTTATCATTTCGGTCTATTCAGGCTTTGTATATTACAGAAATTTTTTCAGACTAAAAGAGAGCAATGGCTGAAGTTTTTTTAGAGAAAATTTATAAATATTCTTCAGATATAGAGTTTTTTGTCGATAATTTTTTCAGCCGTAATTCAGAAAAATTCAACGATTGCGAAAAAATACTTCTTAAACCCAATCTGCTGCAGTCAGCTCCTCCTGAAAAAGGTGTGACCACACATCCGGAATTTCTGAGGTTTGTAGTCAAGTCGTTAAAAAAACATACAGATGCAAAACTGCTGCTGGCAGACAGTCCCGGTGCAAATTTTGAAAACTTTGGAAAAATCCTTGAAATAAGCGGTATCGGACAGGTTTGCGATGAGGAAAATATCGGCATTTACAGAGTGGAATCTTTTCCTCCGGTGGAAAAAAATGGTTTTGTTTACTCCGGAATAGCTGATGAGGTGGATCTGATTATCAACCTTGCCAAGTTAAAAACCCATTCTCTTACAGGCCTGACTATGTGTGTAAAAAACTTTTTCGGCCTCATTCCAGGAACATCCAAAGTGGGCTATCACAGGCGATACCCGGACGGGTCCGATTTGGGATCTGCAGTTTACGGGCTTTATAAACAGTTTGCGGGAAAATCGCTGAATTTGCTTGACGGCATAATTGCACATGAAGGAGAAGGCCCTTCCAGAGGAAAACCCGTTATGGCAGGAATTTTAGCAGCAGGTGCCGATGCAGGTGCAGTGGATATTGCAGTTGCAAAGATTCTGGGATTTGAGCCTGAGTTTTGTACCACAAATATAGAGGCTTTAAAGGATTTATCCGAGAGTAAGATAAAACTTATCCCGGAATTAAAATTTAATATAACCCTGAAAAAACCTGTTGCTGCAAGGCGTGTGCATCTTCCGGATTTTATTAAAAAATATGCTGCTGAGAAGATTTATGTGAAGCCGGAGATTATACAGGAGAAATGCATAAAATGTCTATTATGCTTGAAGAGTTGCTATGCAGATGCTATAACTTTTGACAGCGGTGTTGTTGAAATTAACAAAGATGCCTGCAAAGAATGTTTTTGCTGTCATGAAGTTTGTGAATCGGATGCGATTAAATTGAAACGGTCAATTATGCACAGGATTTTTGTTCGATGATTTATTATATTCTTATACCTGTTATTTCTTATTTCTGCGGAGCTGTTCCTTTTTCTTATCTGCTTGTGAAATGGATAAAGGATGTTGACATCAGAGATGTTGGAAGTGGTAATGTAGGAGCCACAAATGCCGGACGTGTTCTGGGGAAATGGGGTTTCATTGCAGCATTCCTCCTGGATATGTCAAAAGCTTTTATCCCGCTTTTTATCTTTCTTAATTATTTGCCGATTAACAATACACTCACACTTGTTTCAGCGGTCTGTATAATTATAGGGCATACATATACTGTTTTTCTGCGTTTTAAAGGAGGCAAAGGCGTTGCCACCGGAGTGGGCATCTTTCTTGCATTGAGTCCGCTCAACCTTTTTATTGCTCTGATTGTTTTTCTTGTTGTAATAGGAGCATTCAGGATGGTTTCTCTGGGCTCTGTAACTGCAGCGATAAGTCTTGCCGTCCTGGTGTGGCTGAGGACTGATTGGCTGGGTTTGCAGGTTTTTACCACACTTGTGGTTCTGTTTGTTATCTTTAAGCACAGGTCGAATATCAAAAGAATAATAGAAGGTAAAGAAAGCAAAATAGGAGAAAAAGTTGGCTGATCCGCATAAAGTAATGCTTGAATGTGTAAATTTGGCACTCGCCGGTAAAGGACACACGAAAACGAATCCCGTGGTGGGTGCTATGATATTGCGAAACGGCAGGGTTATCGGAAAAGGATTTCATAAAAGTTTCGGTGGTGACCATGCGGAGATTGAAGCGATAAATGACTGCGAGGAGGAGATCAGCGGCTCAGATTTATATGTTACCCTGGAACCATGTTCTCATTTTGGCAAGACCCCTCCTTGTGTTGATACAATAGTTAAAAAGGGCATTAAAAGAGTATTCGTGGGCGTTGTTGACCCTAATCCGGTGAATGCCGGCAACGGGATAGAATATCTTTTGAAAAACGGAGTGGAGGTATATGTCGGCTTTGCTGAAAAAGCCTGTGCCGAAATTATTGAGGAATTTGCCAAATATATTTATAAAAAACAACCCTTTTACAGCCTGAAAATAGCCCAGACGCTCGACGGAAAGATTGCTGCAAAAGACGGCTCCTCCAAATGGATTACCGACGAAACCTCGAGACAGCATGCTCATTATATAAGAAGTGTATCAGATGGTATTTTAACCGGTATAGGAACTGTCCAGGCGGATGATCCTGCGCTCAGCGCCAGATTTCTGGGGTTAAAAAAATACCCTTATAAGATTATTCTGGATTCATCATTAAAAATATCTGCCGAACGGGAAGTTTTTGCCGAAAAACCTGAAAAATGTATTATTTTTACATCAAGTTCTAATTTTGATGAGAAGACGGCTAAAATTGATAATATTCGCAAGACAGGGGCTGAGGTTGTACCCTGCAATCAATTGAATGACGGCCTGGATTTACAGAATGTTTCTGATGAGCTTGTTAAAAGAGGTGTTTTAAATGTTCTTGTTGAGGGCGGCGGCAAAATCCACGCTTCTTTCATAAAGAAAAATTTGGCTGATAAAGCGTATATTTTTATGGCGGGTAAAATTTTGGGTGCTGAAGGGATTGATTCATTGGCCTCTCTTAATATTAATAATATTGAAGGGTGCAAGACACTCAGTGATTTGAATGTAACAAGGCTGAAAAATGATTTCCTTTTTACCGGTAAATTTTATGATTACGCAAAAGACATAATAAATCTTACGGAAAGAGTGAGGAACAGATGTTCACCGGAATAATTGAGGAAGTGGGAAAGGTATCCGCCTTTAAAAAAACGGGGAATTTTGCAGTGCTGCAAATAGAGTGCTGTAAAATTCTGGATGATATAGCCACAGGGGATTCAGTTTCGGTAAACGGAGTTTGTCTTACAGTAACAAAGTGTGGTGAAAAATCTTTTAATGTTGACATTTCATATGAAACGCTTGAGAAATCTTCTCTCGCTTATACTTCCTACGGAGACCCCTTAAATCTTGAAAGGGCACTGACACTCTCCACAAGATTAGGCGGACACCTTATTTCAGGTCATGTGGACTGCCTGGCAAAGATTCTGGAGATAAAAAAAGAATCCGGAGCCTATCGACTGCGAATTCAGTATTCCAGTGACATTGACCGGTATGTTACCGTGAAAGGCTCTATCTCTTTAGATGGAATAAGCCTTACTGTTTCCGATATTCCGGCTGAGAGAGTTTGCGAAGTTGCTGTTATTCCGCATACTTTTGAGAATACAGTTTTAAAATACAAAAAGGCCGGGGATTATCTTAATGTTGAAGTGGACATGATTGCCAGATATATCGAGAAGTTGTTGAAAAAAGAAACAAAAGCAGATAAATTGAAAGAAAGTATATTAAAAATGCAGCAACTGGAGGATTTTTTATAATGAAAAAAGAAGTAAGAGCAACGGTTGAAGAAGCCATTGAGGATATAAAAAACGGAAAAATGATCATTCTCGTTGATGATGAAGACAGGGAAAACGAGGGTGACCTTATGATAGCAGCTGATCATGTTACTCCTGAAGCTATTAATTTCATGGCGAAACACGGAAGGGGACTTATCTGTCTAAGCTTAACCAATAAGAGATGTGACGAACTTAATCTACCTCTGATGGTGGATGAAAAAGGTAATTCGGCAAAATTCGGAACCGCCTTCACAGTTTCCATTGAAGCAAAAGAAGGTGTGACCACAGGGATATCAGCTTTTGACAGAGCACATACGATAAAGGTGGCTTCTGATCCTGAAAAATCTGCTGATGATATTGCAAGACCGGGGCATGTTTTTCCCCTGAGAGCCAAAGACGGCGGAGTTCTTGTGAGAGCAGGTCAAACCGAAGGTTCCATGGATCTGACGAAGCTTGCCGGACTTACGCCGGCTGCAGTGATTTGCGAAGTGATGAATGACGACGGCAGTATGGCCAGGATGCCTCAGCTGGAAGAATTTGCCCAAGAGCACGGACTTAAGATTCTTACCATAGCTGATTTGATTTCCTACAGAGTGGAGAAAGAAAATATTATAGAAAAGATTGCCGATGCAAGTTTGCCAACAGTTTTCGGAGATTTTAAAATAGAGGGTTTTGAAAATAAAATTGATAACCAGGAAGCTATTGCTTTAGTGAAGGGCGATATTTCCGGTGAGGAGCCGGTTCTTGTCAGGGTACACTCTCAATGTTTGACCGGGGATGTTTTCGGTTCTTTGAGGTGTGACTGCAGGGATCAGCTGCACTGTTCTATGGATATGATTGAAAAAGAGGGCAAAGGTGTTCTTTTGTACATGTTCCAGGAGGGCAGAGGTATAGGACTTCTTAACAAGATAAAAGCCTATAAACTTCAGGAAGAGGGAATGGATACCGTTGATGCAAACCTTCATCTTGGATTTAAAGACGATCTGAGGGATTACGGTTTCGGCGCCCAGATTCTAAGAAATCTCGGTTTAAAAAAACTGAGATTGATAACCAATAATCCTAAAAAAATAAGGTGTCTCTCAGGCTACGGGCTTGAAGTTGTGGAAAGGGTACCTACTGTGTGTCATATCAGACCTGAGAATGAAAAGTATCTCAAAGCCAAAAAAGAAAAAATGGGACATGTTTTTCAGATAAAAGATTAATAAAATATTGCGGAGATTATAATGGGTGTTAAATTTTTTGAAGGAAAGTATGACGGATCAGGCTTAAAATTTGCAATTGTTGCCACAAGATTTAATGATTTTATAGTTAAGAGCCTGACTTCAGGTGCAACAGATGCATTGGTAAGGCACAATGTACAGGAAAGTGATATTGAAGTGTACAAAGTACCCGGTGCGTTTGAAATGCCTTTGTTCTGCAGAAAACTTGCCCAAAGCGGCAGATATGATGCCGTAATTGCAGTGGGTGCGGTGATTAGGGGCTCCACACCTCATTTTGACTATGTTTCAGCAGAAGTTGCCAAAGGTGTTGCAAAGTCCACATATGACACGGGCGTTCCGGTTATTTTCGGTGTTTTGACTACGGATACAATTGAACAGGCTATCGAAAGAGCCGGAACTAAGGGCGGTAATAAAGGGGCCGAAGCTGCAATGGTGGCAATTGAGTCCGTAAATCTGCTAAAACAGACTGATTGATTTATGAAAACAAAAAGGCTGCTTTCAAGAGAGTATGCTGTGCAGATGATGTACCACGTTTCAGTGGGTGATGCTTCATCGGATGAAGTTTTGCACTTTTTTTGGTTAAGTCACGGGGAAGATGAAAAGTTTGTTAAAGATTTTGCAGAGGATCTTTTTCACAAAGCTTACAGGAATATGAATTATAACGATGAGCTTGTGAGAAAGTATTTAAAAAAAGGCTGGTCGTATGACCGGTTGGGCGAAGTTGAGAAAGCTGTATTCAGAGTTGCACTGGCAGAGCTTTTTGAAGGAGATGCGCCTGTTTACGCTATCCTGGATGATTATGTCAGCATAGCAAGCAGTTATATGGATGAAAAATCGGCATCACTTGTCAACGGAATTTTGGACAAAATAAAAAGTGAGTTTGATATTGACAGAGACAGAGTACAAAGAGATTAAAATACCTTTCCCGCCTCTTTTAAGTAACCCGAAGACGGGTGTTTCCGATAACAAAAATAACCTTAATATTTTTCCCCTTTTTGTTGACTATGATTTTGAACTTCTCCGTCCCCGCGGGCTTAGTACGCGCATAGATTTTTTTTCACTGGGTAAGCTTACGGAATTTCTTGAGAACACTGATAAAATAAATTCTATAGTTTATATTAAGAAATCTGATTTTTATTTTGTTAACGGTTTTTTTTTGATGGATTTCAAGCACCTGAATGCCAATTATGATTTATTTACGGAAAATATTCATAATCTTAGATTTGATAAAATTTATCTGGAAAAATCAGAATTTTTAGAACCGCAGCTTTTTGAGAACAAACTGGATGAAGTGGGTGTGTTTTTTGTTGAGTTTATATGATAGGGTGAGTTCTTTGAACAGTAAGTGCGTTAAAATAAAGTTTATAACAGATATTAATGATGTGCTGTATATTAACAGCATAATTGACTCGTACGAAGGTGTGGGAATAGTTAGAACAATCGACAGCGCAAAGGGTAAAGTTGTTATATTTACATCTTCAGGTATGTGCAGATATGCGAGGAATGTCCTGGAGAGCTTAAAGGACGAAGGTCTTAATATAAAAAGTATAATTGTGGAAGAGAGTGAAGAAGTGGATTCTTACTGAGACCTGTTTGTTAGTCTCTGAATATTGAAAAAGGGTGTTTTATGAATTTAAACGTAAGCGGTGAAAAATATATGATTTTTGAAATAAATCATAATGTTACTAAAGACAGCAGACCTTACATAAGGGTTATTTTAACAGATAAAGACGGAAAACGTCATAATGGGATAATGTTTGACAGCAATAAACTTGATTTTACTCCTGAAAAGGGGGATATAGTTTCCGTTGAAGCAGTGGTGCAGAATTATAACGGTCAGATTCAGCTGAAAATATCCAATATGGAAAAACTTGGAGAAGAGAGCAGACTTGATTTTCTTCCCAAAACCCAATTTAACATACAGGATATGTTTGATGAGCTAAAAGAGATTATGGATAAAAATGTAAAAGAACAGCCGCTTAAAAAACTTTTAAATCTGTTTTTCGGAGACAGCAAAACTGTAAAATTGTTTAAATACATGCCTGCAGCTAAAAATGTGCATCATGCTTATGTGGGCGGACTTCTGGAGCATACGCTCTCTGTTGCAAAGTTGGCTGAAAAAATGTGCGGGTATTACAAAGAATATGTTAACCCGGATTTGCTGATGGTTGGTGCTCTTTTTCACGATATCGGAAAAATTTTTGAACTTAATGCTGAAAAGGGCTTTGATTATACAGATTCGGGCAAACTTGTGGGGCACCTGCTGCTGGGAATCGAGCTTATCAACAATTACATAGCACAAGTGGAAGATTTCCCTGAAAATTATAAATATATTATTGATCATATGATAGCCAGCCACCATGGGCTGCTTGAGTTCGGTTCCCCCAAAAAACCCAAAACTACGGAAGCTATAATCCTTCATCATATAGATGATATGGATGCCAAGGTTAACACATTTAATTCTATTTTTGAGAAAGAGGAAGTGCAGGAAGGATGGAGTTCATACGACAGGCTCCTTGAGAGACAGCTTTACCGCCACAGCTAAGTTTATCGGCGACTGGAAATTTGTTTTTTAATTTATCAAACAACGGAGGGAGAAATGGATGAAACTTTGAACGCAAAAAAGCTTCTCACAGGTGTGCAAATGCTTTTCGTGGCATTTGGTGCACTTGTTCTGGTTCCTTTACTTACCGGTTTTGATCCGTCTATAGCACTATTTACCGCAGGGTTGGGCACATTAATTTTTCAGTTTATTACCAAATCGAAAGTTCCTGTTTTTTTAGCAAGCTCATTCGCTTTTATAGCCCCGATTCAGTATGGAGTTAAAAATTTTGGGCTTGGTGAAACACTTGGCGGGTTGGTTTTCGCCGGACTTACATATCTGATTTTCAGTCTGTTAGTAAAAAAAGGCGGAGTAGAGGCAATCGACAGATATCTGCCCTCAGTGGTTACCGGGCCGGTGATTATGACAATAGGGCTGACACTTGCTCCCACGGCTGTTAAAATGGCTAAAAGTTTTGACGGCTCCGGTAATTACGACCCGAAAGCTGTTATTATTTCAGTTTTTACACTTGTAGTGTCAATTATAGTTGTTATGTACGGAAAAAGAATTTTCAGTCTCATACCGATTTTATCCGGAATTGTATTAGGTTATGTTTTTGCAATGCTTCTCGGTGTTGTGGATTTTGCTCCGATAGCCAATGCGGAGTGGTTCAGCATTCCATGGATTGTTGCAATGCAGGAAGGCAGTTTTGAAATACCTGTGTTTGATTTGGCGGCAATTTTGTATATTGTTCCGGTTGCAATAGCGCCTGCCATTGAGCATGTGGGTGACGTTTTAGCTATCTCCTCTGTTACAGGTAAAAATTACTTAAAGGATCCGGGACTTCACAGAACACTTTTAGGCGACGGCGTTGCAACCGCTTGTGCAGGATTGATAGGTGGTCCTCCCAATACAACTTATTCCGAAGTGACAGGTGCTGTGGCATTGACCAAAGCCACCGATATAGTTTACATGCGTATTGCCGCAATTACAGCTATAATTCTTGCTTTCGCGGGAAAACTTGGCGCTATTCTCAAAACCATTCCCGTACCGGTTATGGGGGGTATAATGATTTTGCTTTTTGGAATGATAGCGGCTATCGGTATAGGTTCTCTTGTTAGAAATAAAGTAGACATGTCTAAATCAAGAAATCTTGTAATTGTGTCTGTAATTCTGGTTATGGGGATTGGAAATATGGTTATAGGTGTAGGCAACATAAGTTTGGGCGGTATAGGACTTGCCGGTGTTGTCGGTGTGATTTTGAATCTTGTTTTGCCGGAGGGTAAATAATGAATTTTGAAAATTTTCACATTATCAAACATCCTTTGATTGAACATAAGCTTACTTATATCCGAGAAAAACACACCTCAAAAAAGGAATTTAAAGAGCTGGTTGATGAAGTGGCCCTCCTGATGGCTTATGAGATAACAAAAGACTTTTCTCTGCAGGAGATAGAAATCTCAACACCAATATGTAAAACCAGGTCAAAAGTTGTTTCGGGAAAGAAGGTTGTCCTTGTCCCGATTCTTAGGGCAGGCCTTGGGATGGTGGATGGTATATTAAAACTTATCCCATCAGCCAGAGTGGGACATATCGGTTTATATAGGGATGAAAAAACACTGAAGCCCGTTTCCTATTATTTTAAAATACCTTCAAACTGTGAAGACAGAGAATTTATTCTGGTGGATCCGATGCTTGCCACCGGTGGATCTGCCGTTGCTGCCGCCAATATGCTTAAAAAAGCCGGAGCAAAGAACATAAAGTTTATGTGTCTGATTGCCGCTCCTGAAGGGGTGGAAAAGTTCTGCAAAGCCCATCCTGATGTTAAGGTTTATGCAGCCGGTCTTGATGAAAAACTAAATGAGCATGGTTATATTGTTCCCGGTTTAGGTGATGCCGGAGACAGGCTTTTTGGAACCAAATAAAGTTAATACCGCCTTTAAATATCGAAAACTAAAGGCTGCTTGAATTTATTAGTAAAATGGAGAGAATTCCGGAGATTATAACAAAAGATAAAGCCGCCAGGAAAAAATTCCATCCGAAAGCTTTGTAAATAAACCCGGGGAAATAAGTTCCGAGTACTCCTCCGGTGTAGTATGCTGAGACGTAGACACCGTTTACCACTCCCTTATTGTTGCGGGCAATTTTGTTCAAATAGCCTGATTCGACAGAATGCACAGTGAACATCCCGGCACAGAATATAAACATGGAGAAAAAAAGCAGTTTTATTGAATACAGGGAAAAAAGCGGAATCGAAAAGAGGAAGACTGCCAAACCTGTAAGTATGGCTCTCTTTTCCGAGCCCAGAAGTTTTATTATTTTTGGGGAAGTTAATGAAACGAGTATTCCCATAATATATCCTGAGTAAATCATACCTATCTGAAACTCATCTATTGCTGAAGAAATTTCTGTAAGTCTGAACGGTAGAAAATTGAGCATAGATGCAAAAGTGAAAAAAGTGCAGAATATTGTAATATACATGTTAACATAGGGAGGCGTTTTTATAAGCTTAAGTGCATCTGAAAATATAAACTTTGACTTTTTCAGTTTAGAGTCGGATTCTAAAAAGAATGTCAAAACAAGACTTATTACAAGACTTATAAAAAGAACGAGAAAGCTGTATCTCCATCCAAAATAGTGGGAAATTCCACCGGAAACAAATCTGCCCAAAAATCCGCCCAGAATGGTTGATGCTATATAAATTGACATGATTTTTTGGATAAGTCCTTTTTCAGAACCCACTGAGATATAAGTCATTATTGAAGTGAGAATGGCAGGAAGCATGAACCCCTGAAGAAACCTGAGGAGAAGAAAAATTTTAAAACTTGACACCATATAAATTCCGAGTTCCGTGACTGTCAGGCCTAAAAGGGCGAGTCTAAGTAGTTTTTTGGCTGTAAAGGATTCCAGTATGAATCCGAAAAAAATCGGTGAGAAGCTTAGCGGAATCATTGTAACAGATGTTAACAGTGCTGCTTGTGAAGAAGTTATGTGAAATTCTCTTATCAGTGTAGGAAGTATGGGCTGAGGTGAATAAAGAACGGAAAAAGCCAAAACCGTAACATAAATTATTATGCCAATCTGTTTTATGTTCATCAGTTTTATTAATATATAACAGCTGAATAGTAAACAAAAAACAGCGGAGGCAGACTATACCCCCGCTGAAAAAATCATAGACCTCTTTTTTTAAGAGCTATAAAAATGCAGACAGCTGCACCGCCCCATGTCAGCAGTAATCCAAATATCATCATCAATACGGCACCTGTTGTCATTTAGACCTCCTCACCGTTATCATCGTTGTCATAATAGTCAAAAATATGAACATTTTTCCATTTTCTTGTTGAAATATATATGCCGAGAAAAATGATTCCAACAACTATACTCCAGCCGAATAAAATCAGAGCTGTTTTATCGTATCCGCCATAAGGCTTGCTGAATTCATTTGCAAAATTCATAATTGCCGTGATTCCCAGAGCAGCCGGTGTTATTACTTTAATGGCTATATCCCACCATATTCCAACTTTGAAATCTGAAATGGGCTGAAAATGGTCTTTTAAAATTTTTGTTTTAAAAAACCATCCGATCAGAATTACTTCAACAAGCCCCGACATTGCAACCCCGAAGCTGTTAATAAAATGATCCACAATGTCCAGGATGTAGAGCCCTGAACCCGTTGTAAAGATAAGGCTGATAATCATGGCAATCAGTGTATACCATGCAGCCACTTTTTTTCTCGGTTTGTAAAGTTTTTCCGTTATACCGGCTATTGCCGCTTCGTTTATTGAAATAAAAGAAGAGAGTCCTGCAAAAGTAAGTGATATAAAGAACAGCACCCCTATAGTTTTCTGGAAAGCGGGCAGTTCGTTTATTGCCTCGGGAATTGTGGCAAATGCAAGAAACACTCCACTCAGTTTGGCAGGTAATTCTCCGCCGGACTGATGCATTATGAAACCCAAAATACTGAATATTGCTATTCCAGCCAGAACACTGAAACCGCAATTGATAAAACCGGTAATAAAAGCATTGTTTACAATATCTGATTTTTTGGGCAGATAACTGGAATAAGTAATCATTATTGCAAAAGCAATGCTCAGGCTGAAAAATATCTGTCCGTATGCTGCTACCCAAACCTTACCATCAGCAATTTTGCTGAAATCAGGCTGGAAAAGCATGTTTAAACCCTCTGCTGCGCCCGGTAATGTTATACCTCTTAAAAGGATTATCAAAAGTATAACAATTAAGACAGGTATAAAAATTTTATTTGCCCTTTCTATGCCGGATCTAACACCTGAATAAATAACGATAAAATTAATGATCCAGGCTGAAATTGTAGTGATCAGAATTGTAAGCTGAAAACCGCCAAACTCAAAAGGCCCGCCTGTAAGCCCGAGATAATCGCCGGTGAAGAAACTTATGGTTTCATTACCCCATGCCAGCGTCATTGAGAAGCCAACATAATTAATGGCCCAGGATATAACAACAACATAGTATACTGTTATTATAAAACTGATAAGTATTTGCCACCAACCCAGCCATTCCCATTTCCTGTTTAATTTTGCCATTGTTAACGGTGCTCCGCCTTTCATCTTGTGACCCATGGAAAATTCCATTATCAGTATTGGAATACCTGCGGTTACAAGTGCAAAAAAATAAGGGATTAAGAAAGCACCGCCGCCGTTATCATACGCCATATAGGGAAATCTCCAGATATTTCCCAGCCCTATTGCGGAGCCGACAGCAGCCAGTATGAATCCAACTCTGCTGCCCCAGTTTTCTCTTTGCATGGATACCTCCTTTGTTTAATAAATAAAAGCGCTAACTTCTTTTGATATTTACCGAATTAAGAAAACGGCAGTTTTTGATTATAGTATCTTTGATTTTTCGTCAACCTTTAATTGGGAATTTTGACTGGTCTGTTCTATTCTATTCTATTCTATTCTGAATTTAATATTAAATCGGTCTTTTAATTGATTATTTGTAAATATTTTGTTATTGTTACTACTGTTTTTTCAGATTTTGTGATAAACAGCAAATTTAAATTTTTACCAAGGAGTTGCTATGCCTAAATATAAAATTCTTATTACGGATCATATAGCCGAAGAAGGGATGAATATTCTTGGAGATGACCCTGATGTTGAATATGAACTGAAAGCAGGCATTTCCAACAAAGAGCTAAAACCCATCATAGGTAACTATGATGCTATAATTACCAGAAGCGGAACCACAGTAACCGAAGATTTGATTGAGAACCCCGGTAAACTGAAAGTTATAGGGCGCGCTGGTGTAGGGCTGGATAATGTTGATATAGAAGCAGCGAGCAAAAAAGGAATCATCGTTATGAACGCTCCCACCGGCAATACACTTGCTGCGACAGAGCTTACAATGGGTATGATGTTGGCTGCAGCGAGGAGAATACCGGCTGCAAACTTTTCACTGAAAAACGGAGAGTGGAACCGTAAAAAATTCATGGGGATACAGTTGTATAACAAAACCCTTGGAATTGTCGGTCTGGGAAGAATAGGAAGCAATGTTGCGGTAAGGGCAAAGAGCTTCGGTATGAAAGTAATAGCTTACGATCCCTATATAAAAAAGGAAAAAGCCGATTCTTTGAACGTTAAATTATATGATGATATGGAAAAGTTGCTGGCTGATTCGGATGTACTTACCTTTCATACCCCTCTCACGAAAGAAACGCATGATATGATCAGAGCAGAACATTTTTCCTTAATGAAGGATAATGTTATAATAATAAATTGCGCCAGAGGTGGAATTGTAAATGAAAGTGCACTTTATGAAAACGCTAAAAACGGCAAAATATTCAGTGTGGGAATAGATGTTTTTGAAAAAGAACCGGCAACTGAAAACAAACTTCTTGAGCTGGATAATGTGTTTGTGACACCCCATATAGGTGCAAACACCTCGGAAGGGCAAAAGGGTGTGGCAGTAATCATTGCTGAGCAGGTTATCAACGCATTGAAGGGCAAGTCGTATATTAATGCAGTCAACATTCCTTTTATGAAATCCCAGCTGCCTGAAGAACTTCAGTTATATTTCAACACCATGGAAAAAATGGGCAGACTTGCAGCCCAGATTACCAAAGGACGGGCAGAGGCTATCAATGTCAAACTTGTGGGCAAAAATTTTGAAGAGGATGTTTGTGAAAAAACTTTTGATACCCCTTTTAGTTATCAGCCGTATACGGTTGCAGCATTGAAAGGGTTTTTGCAGGTAAGTCTCATGGAAAGCATTTCCTATATTAATGCCCCCTATTTTGCCAAAGACAGAGATATACACGTTTCTGAATCCAAATATGAGTATTATGAGCATTACAGCGATCTGATAGTACTTGAGGTTAAGACGGATAAAGAAACTAAAGTACTGGGGGGAACGGTATTTACTAATAATGAAGGGCGTGTTGTATTTATCGACGATTTTCATATCGATATGGAGCCGTTCGGCATCTATCTTTATTTCAGAAATTATGACAAACCCGGTGTAATCGGCAAGGTGGGTACTATCCTCGGGAATCACGGGATTAACATTGGCGGCTTTGATCTGTCCCGGCAGAATGAAGGTCAGGCTATGGCTTTTGTTTCTGTTGATAATAAAATAAACAAAAAAATTCTTGAAGAGATAAAGCAGATAGAAGGTATGATTGAGGCCAAGATTGTGGAGATATAATGGAAATATTTAAAATAAACTCTACTGAAAACAAGCAGCTGATCGATATAACTTCCAAAGTTACGTCGATTGTTGATAAAGCTGGGTTTCTTGAAGGTGCTGTTTTTGTATATACACCTCATACAACAGCCGGAATAACAATTAATGAAAATGCCGATCCGGATGTCAGCAGGGATATTGTGGGTTTTTTAACTAAACTTATTCCCAAAAGTTATCCGTTTGCTCATATGGAAGGCAATTCGGATGCACACCTTATGTCATCTCTAATAGGGTGCAGCGAATTAATTCCGGTGCAAAACGGTAAACTGATGACAGGCACCTGGCAGGGAATTTATTTTTGTGAATTTGACGGTCCCAGAACGAGAAAAGTATACCTCAATTTTCTCCAGCCGCTGTAATCAGCCCGGATTTATTTTTGGTATATTTATTAATTTGTCTATTGGTAAATTGATTATTCAACATTGAGCGCTGAACCTCGAACCTATAACCCATCACCCATAACCCATCACGGCTTTTGCCCATCACGGTATCTTTGTCTACACAAAGCAGCTGCTCCATATACACCGGCTTTGTTGTCCAGCTCAGCCGGGAGCAGCTTGAACTTATTTCTGTATGCCGGATAAACAAGCTCTTTCAGATTCTGTTCTGTAATATCAAGAAAAAATCTATGCAGATGTGACAGGCCTCCGCCTATTTTTACCTTTTCCGGTGCCAGGAGATTTATACAATCGGCTATACCGGCAGCCAAGTGCTTTGAAAACAAATCAAACGTTTTTACGGCAGACATATCTCCACATTCAGCCAATTGAGTCAATTTACTTATATCGGATTTTCGGTTTTGGGATATCTCTTCAAAAGTTGTTAGAATTCCGTTTTCGCAGCAGTAAGTTTCAAGGCAGCCCAATCTGCCGCAGTTGCATTGCCTTCCGCTGTAATCAATTGTTGTATGACCGGCCTCAAAAGCTGTAATGCTGCCAGTAAAAAGCTGTCTGTTAACTATAGCACCGCCGCCCACTCCTGTTCCAAGTGTTATAAACAGCATATTGTCAACGGCTCCTTGTTCAATGATGGTGTATTCTCCTAAGGCGGCAAGGTTTGCATCATTTTCTATAAAAACGGGGTTATCAATAAATTTGGCAATTTCTGCATGGAGCTTTCTGCCATTTAAAAAATCAAGATTCGGTGCATAAAGCATTAAATCATTCATAAAATCGTAAGCTCCGGGATACCCCACTCCAACGGCTTTTGTGTAAGAAAAGCCGCTTGAGATGTTTTTGATTTCCTCAAGAAAGTCTTTATAGTTTTTAGGGGTCCGAACGGTGTAAAGTTCCTTCAGTAACATATCTTTGGAGATTACTCCGTATTTTATTGTGGTTCCTCCGATGTCAATACACAGAAAATCCATTTTTCATCCTTTTTGCCAGTTATGGGTTGCATTTGTTAATATTAAAGTATTTATTAAGTTTGCACAAAAATAAGCATAATGCAAAAATATTTTTTTATGTTATACTAATTTTTCAAACAAAAATATCAGGAGAGTTTTTGACCCAATGGAGCATTTTTCCTTTTTGCAGGAAATAACGATTGTTTTTATACTTTCATCATTTGTTATATTTCTTTTTAACAAGATGAAACTGCCTTCCATTCTTGGATTTATAATCACTGGTTTGCTGGCCGGCCCTTACGGATTCAAACTTGTCAGTGAAGTTGAACAGGTTAATCTGATTTCCGAAATTGGTATTATTCTTCTTCTCTTTACCATAGGGTTGGAATTTTCCCTCAAAAGACTGAATAAAATAAAAGATATATTCTTTTATGGAGGTTCGCTCCAGGTTTTCGGGACGATTATACTTACTTTTGCAGCCGCTCATTTTATTTTGGATTTTCCTGCAAAACTCTCTCTTGTTATAAGCTTTATCATTTCGCTTAGCAGTACTGCCATTGTCTTGAAAATTTTTCAGGAGCAGGGGGAAACACAGACTCCCCACGGAAATATAAGTGTCGGGATATTGATATTTCAGGATATTACAGTGGTAATAATGCTGCTGCTTATCCCGTATCTTAGTGCCGGAGCACAGGCTGATTTTGCAGGTATTACATATGCTCTTTTAAAAAGTGCTTTGATAATTTTGGGCTTTTTTCTTGTTGCCCGGAAGATTGTTCCTAAACTTATATATGAAGTTCTGAAATTGCAGAATAACGAGCTTTTTTTGATATTCAGTCTTTCCATATGCTTTATCATTGCATTCATTGCCAATAAAGCGGGTCTTTCACTTGCGTTTGGAGCTTTTTTGGCTGGAATTATAATTTCAGAATCCGAGTATTCGCATCATGTTTTTGAAAATATCATGCCTTTTAAAGAGGTTTTTGTCAGTTTTTTCTTTATTTCAATCGGAATGCTGCTTAACATTAATTTCTTTTTACAAAGACCGTTTGTTATTATTTTATTAGCCCTTCTGATAATGTTTTTTAAATGTATAATTGTGATTTTAGGAATGCGTATTATCAAGATTCCTCTTAAGGCTGCATTTCTTGCCGGTATTTCATTGTCACAGATCGGTGAATTTTCCTTTCTGCTTACCAGATTTGCTTATGAAAACGGAATTCTGAGTGATGCCATATTCCAGTATCTGATTTCAAGCACAATAATTACAATGATGCTGAGTATTCTTTTGATAAAGGAGATGCATGCTGTTGTCGGCTGGCTGGACAGGTTTATCTCATTTGATGCACTTGAGAAGGGTGAGAGAAAACCTGCCAGCAATCTGAAAAATCATGTCATAATAATAGGGTATGGCATAAGTGGTAAAAATTTGGTCAAAAGCTGCAAAACGTTCAACATTCCTTATGTAATAATTGAGTTTAACCCTAAAACTGTAAGATACTATTCCATAAAGGAGGAAAATATATTTTTTGGTGATGCTTCCCAGGAACACGTTTTAAAAGAGGCGAATATAGAGGAAGCTAAACTTGTTTCCCTTGCAATTTCCGACCCGGTTGCCACAAGACGAACTGTCTATAAAATCAGGGAGATTGCTCCTTCCATTGATATCATTGCCAGAACCAGATTTTATCAGGAAGTTAACGGGCTGCGCAGCTTAGGTGCAGACTATGTTGTAGCTGAAGAGTATGAGGCATCGATAAGGATTTTCAATATTGTATTGAACAAGTATCTTATTTCCGGTGATGATATTGACAAATTTGAGAAACTTCTGCGGAAAAATTCTTATCAGGCTTTTGGGGATTACTCAGAAACGGATACATTTCACGATCTTTTAAACAACATTCCTGAATATGAGATTCAGACACTGTCACTGAAAAATCTGCCCTCTTTTGTGGGTAAAACATTTGAGGATTTACAGCTTATCAGAAAATTTGATATATTGGTGCTGGCAGTTAAGAAAGGCGATGAGCTTATCGCTAATCCTTTGGCGGACAGGGTTTTGGAAAGCGGTGATCAGCTTGTTGTTTTCGGCCGGAGCGACGGAATTAAAAAACTTTTCGGCGAGCAGAAGAAAAAATAAAGGTGGGTGTCATGTTTGAAGAGATAAAAAATGCGAGCACAAGAATAGGTAAATATATAAAACATATACCGCTGTATTACTCCAACAGAATTTCAGAGCTGTACGAAGGAGATATTTTTTTAAAACTTGAAAATCTTCAAAAAACGGGATCGTTCAAAATCAGAGGAGCTTTAAATTCCCTTTTAAAGAATAAGGATAAATGTTCTTCCGGTGTTATTGCAGCTTCTGCCGGCAACCATGCTCAGGGGGTGGCTTACGGTGCACAACTATTGGATATTTCTGCAAAAATCGTTATGCCTGTGGATACCCCGCTTGTTAAGATAAAAAGTACAGAATTTTACGGAGCCGAAGTTATTTTATACGGGGAAAACTATGATGAAGCATATAAAAAGGCTTCTGAAATTGCGGAAGATGAGAAACTTTTTTTTATACATCCATTTGACAACAATGATGTTATTTGCGGTCAGGGGACCATAGGAGAAGAGATTTTCAGTGAAAACAAAAAGATAGATCAGATTATTGTTCCTGTGGGAGGCGGAGGTTTGATTGCCGGTATAGGTTCATTTGTAAAGGAAATCAGCCCTTCCGCAAAGATTATCGGTGTACAGGCCGAGAATGTCTGCGGTATGACCAGGTTCTTGCAGGGCCGCAGTTTTTCAGACAATATGGCAGCTCCTACTCTGGCTGAAGGGATTGCTGTTAAAAAACCGGGAAAACGGACATCTGAAATATGTAAAAATGTTGTGGATGAAATGGTGACTGTTTCGGAAAATGATATTGCCAGAGCTGTTCTTGATTTTATAGAACTATCCAAACTCGTTGTGGAGGGAGCCGGTGCTGTTCCTCTGGCGGCAGTTTATGCTTCGCTGGTTGATGTGAAAGATTTGCGGACTGTGCTTGTAATTTCTGGAGGAAATATTGATGTTAATCTCATAACGAGGATTATCAATAAGGGGCTCATAAGTACAGGCCGTTTTGTTGAGCTTACGATCAGTTTAAGGGACAGACCCGGTGCCCTGGCCGGCATAACCGGGGTTATCGCCGAAACAGGGGCTAATATTCTGAATATTGAACATTTCCGTTTTGACAACACTCTGCCTGTGGGATTTACCAGGGTTACATTCAGCTTGGAAACCAAAGGGCTGGAGCATATAAGAAATGTCGTGGAAACCTTGCGGCAACACGGCTACGATGTCAACGTAAACAGTCAGATATTTTAAAAGATAGTTTTATATGTATTTTGATAAAGTTGTGTGCGCGGTTGGTGCCTCAACTGCCCATAATACCCATAATACCCATAATACCCATAATACCCATAATACCCATAATACCCATAATACCTCTAACAACCTCTAAACTTCTTTTTCTGAAGTCACCCCATTTTTTATTGTGTACACAAATTTATCGGTCTTCGACCGATGCTAGCAGTGCAAATATTTTTCAATGTAATTTGCACGCATTTCGCAGCCGAAACTCGAAACTACTGCCGCTAACCGTCTACTAGCACCAGCCGTAAGGCTGGTAAATATGTGGAACACATCCCCCTCCTCTCATAATTGTTTTTATTTGCAAATATTTATCCATTTTACATTCCAACACAGGGTGTGACCGCTAATCGGCAGTACGTTTCTCTATCACCAGCCGAAAGACTGGTAAATATGTTGTATACACAAATTTATCGGTCTTTGATCGATGCTAGAGGAACACATTCGACATCGGCTGCTTCATTTGTGCAAATTACATTGAAATCAGTGTCATGTTAGCTAAGTATATGTAAAACAATACTTTTATATGATTTTTGGGGTGATGCCAGTAAACTTCTTTTTTTGTTGACAAAGGCATGGGTTGATATCTATACTCAGGAGAACAAATGTTACCATTTAAAATACGAGGCAGCTTATGGGATTAACCGGCAGGCAAAAGGAATTTTTTCTGTTTATAAAAAATTTTCTGGACGAATACGGATATCCTCCGTCGGTGAGAGATATTGCAAAAGGTATGGGAATTGCTTCCATATCAAGTGTGAAGAAGATGCTGGACAGACTGGTCGAAGCCGGTGTTATAAAAAAAGATTCATCCAAAGCCAGAGGGATTGAGCTTATATATCATAAGGGAGTTCCTTTGCTGGGAAGAATTAAGGCCGGTACTCCCGTTTTTTCTGAAGAAAATATCGAAGGTTATGTTGACCTTGCTGAGAAATTTAAAAATACGGAAAACCTGTTCTGTCTCAAAGTTGAGGGCGACAGTATGATAGATAAAGGGATATTTGAAGGTGATACAGCTGTAATAAAAAAACAGCCGGATATAAATGAAGGAGAAACAGGGGCTTTTCGTATAAATGATGAGGTTACTTTGAAAACATTTGCCAGGAAAGAAGGATACATTCTCCTTATCCCGGCTAATAAAAGATATAAAATTATCAGGGTTACTTCCGTAGATTCTTTTGAAGTTATAGGGAAACTTAAATTTGTTATAAAAGATTTTTAATAGAATTACGAGTATTATTCGCAATGTTAGGCACTGTTGAATACTGCTTTACAGCCCGACGTAGCCGGATTTAACAGGGTGCTAAGTGTTAAGGTAGAGTTTGGAAGAGTGGAGGAGTCAGTGCGTCTCACGTTTTACGTCTTACGTTTTGAACCTTGAACGTTGAACTTTACAGAGGAGTTTTTTTATTATGATTTTTACATCGGATGTGGAAATCAGCAGGGCAGGAGTGGTTTTCAAATATGGAAATCCACTGCCCGTATGGATTGAGAGCAATGGAGAGAAGGTCTCTGTAAAAGAGATTTTTTACAGCTGGACTGAAAGAAAAGGGCATTACCTTGTTTATAAATACACATTTACAGATGGTTTTGATGCTTATGAGATAGCCTTAAATTCTCTTTCCATGAAATGGTTTTTGATAGCCAGGGAGGAGTTATGATTCTTTGTGTGGATATGGATGCTTTCTTTGCTTCGGTGGAGAAAGCGAGTAAACCCCATTTGAAAGACAAGCCTGTGGCGGTAATAGGGGCAAAGGAGCGAACAGTTGTAACAACGGCCTGCTATATTGCAAGAAAATATGGTGTAAAAACGGGGATGAGTAAATATGAAGCAAAACGAATGTGCCCTTTTATCACAATTGTGGAGGGCAATAACAGAAAATACACATATATTTCCTCCCAAATCATGGATTTTCTCAAAACACTCTCCGATAAAGTGGAAGTATATTCTGTAGATGAAGCTTTTTTGCAGATTCCGGGTGAAAAAGCAGCAGATGTTATTTCGGATATTAAAAATTATGTGAAAAAGCGTTTCGGTATCACCTGTTCCGTCGGTGCAGGTAAAAGTAAGCTTGTGGCGAAAATGGCAAGCGGGATAAATAAGCCTGACGGATTCCTTGTGATAAGTGATGGTGAGACTATTGATTTTCTGGATTCATTTAAGCTTGAAGATATCTGGGGAATCGGCAAGAAACTTTCGGAGCGTTTTTACAATATGGGTGTTTTCAATACTGCCGATATGAGGAAGCTCGGCAGAGATAAGCTTTGTAACATATTCGGCAAAAACGGCTATTATTACCATATGATGGCACGTGGCGATGATAGGGAGGGCATCCGCGTTGAAGATGAGGCTGTGAAATCGATTGGTCACAGTATGACTTTTCCCGAAGATGTAAGGGATGCCAGGATGTTTAATGCGTATCTCCTTCAGCTTTGTGAAATGGTTTCCGGAAGAGCCAGAAGTCATAATGTTTCGGGAAAGACGGTTACCCTCAGTATAAGGTTTCCCGATATGAGTACCCTCAGTAAAAGACATACCGTTAATTATTTCACCTGTGCCACTCATCATATTTATGATGTAAGCAGATATATAACAACAATGTTTCCTGAAAATTTTCTCGAAAATGGAATCAGGCTTATAGGCGTCACTCTGTCAAATTTGATACATGATACCCAGGAGCTGTGTTCTGTTTTCGATGGAAGGGATATGGAAAATGTATATAAAGCAATGGATGCTATAAATGAAAAATACGGCGGTTTTACCGTTTCTTTTGCTTCCATCCTGAATTGCAGGCGAAAAGGAGCGCGGACGATATCCCCAGCATGGAAACCAAAAGGTTTGAGAAAAGTCGATGTTTTATGAAACATCGTTTTGCTTTGGCCGCAGTATGCGTTGTTATTATAGGTTATTATTAGTAACTATTTTTTTAAGTATCTGATAAAATATTGTTTTTATATTTCGAATATATCTAAAAAACTTTATATTCCGTTTGACAAAATAAAAAAAGGTCTTATAATTAAAATATAAGGAAGTTTTTTGGATTATCATGATCACACTTACTGGTAAGTCAGCTAATAACAGATAATACGAAAAATAAATGTGGTATAATCTGCAATTTTTCAGGGATGTGGGGATGTTTCCGAAAACGCTGTTTAAAAATTTTAATTACATTCATTTTCCGGCTGAAAGAAAAGCGACAACGCTGGAGATTCCACCTAAAGTTGCCGTTATGGCTGAAAATGAGGAAATGCTGGAAAAGTTTACGACTGTTTACAGCGGTGTCCTTGATATTATCCCCATTGTAACCGGAAAAACCAAAAGCGGCGGTGAATTTTATTCGGCAGTAAATCATGAACTTTCAGGCTCATTCCCCGAAATTCAGGTGAAATGCGAATGCAGATATCCTCTGAACGAAGATTTATGTACACTGTGCGGCGAATGTGTTATTGCCTGTCCGCTTGATGCAATAGATGAGGAAATCAGTATTGATTTTACCAAATGCGATTACTGCGGCAAATGTGTTGATGCTTGTCCGGAAAATGCCATTGATCTTTACCGGTACGAAAATCACATTTTTGACGCTCCGCAGGTACTTTTTCTGGATGATAATAAAAAAATAAACGAATATTCTGAAATTAACGGTATTTATCATATAGATGAAAAAGAAGAATTGTTTGCCAACATAGGTACATTTCAAATAGAGCAATCTGTGAGTCATAACAGAGAGATTTGCCAGTATAACGGCAGGCTTGATTTGGGCTGCCAGCGCTGTATAGAATCCTGTGAATATAAAGCAGTGCGTAAAAGTTCAAACGGAATAGAAGTGGATCATTTTGCATGTGAAGACTGCGGTCAATGTATCTCCGTCTGTCCCACAGGAGCCATGCAGTCGGAGGATGTCAGTGATGAAAGTTTTGCGGATTTAATTTACGAAAAGCTGCAAAGTCAAGAAATAAATTATACCCACGTTGTTTTTGTGCAGGAAAGCGATACAGTTAACTTTTACAAAAATTATAACAATAAGATTGATGATAATGTTTTGGTGATAATAATCCCGAATGTTTATATTCTGAACAGTTTTCATTTTCTTTTGCTGTTAAGACTGGGCATTACAAACGTTCACGTTTTTCAGGATGTTTTCAAAGAGTCAAATTTGTATAAACATATACAGTTTACCAATGCATTAACAGCGTATGCTTTCTCCGGCAGAAAGCTTGTATCAGAAGGGCATAATCCGGAATTCAGTGATGAGATGGATAAACTTTTTACTTCTGACTTTACATTTCCGGAATATAAAAACAAGCGCAAATTTCTTACACCCATATTCAGGGATATTTATAAAAAATCTGAAAACAAGAGAGTACTTCTGCAGGAAAGTATACTGAATACATTTGGCAGTGTGGTCTGTGACGAGAAGAAGTGCAGTCTTTGTTTGGCCTGCCTTAACCATTGCAAGATAGGCTCCCTTATGGCCGATTCCTCTAACTATACACTTTCCCATATTGCTGCAAACTGTATCCAGTGCGGGATATGTCTGAACGTCTGTCCCGAAAATGCATTGGAGCTGGTAGCCGGGCTGCTTCTTGATGAAGAATTCTTTCAACCGAGGATACTTGCCAAAGATGAGCCTGTTGCCTGTGCTGAGTGCGGCAAAGTTTTCGGTAACAGAAAAAGCCTTGAGCAGGTTAGAAATAAATTAAAATCTGCCGGCAGGTTTGAGGATGAACTGGAGCTGTTGGATTATTGCGACAAATGCCGGGTTAAAAAACAGTTAGAGGTGGGTTGATGGATATAGAGTCTTTGAACAGTATGAGAAACGGGGTTTATAATCTGATAAAGAGTTTTTTCTGGGAACCCCCAAAGGAAGAAGATATCAAAGCCTGGCGGGCTTTTGTTGCAAATCTTAATGAGGACAGCATTAACAGAGAATTTGATAAAACCGTTTCGTTTATGAAAGAAGCTTTGGATAATTCTGATTTAGAAAGCATAAAAAATGAGTATTATGAGCTTTTCGAAAATCCCTTCGGTGAAGGTCTGTCCAACCTTAATGCGTCTTTTCTCCTCGAGGGTAAAAACTTTGGGGAGCCTTTGGTGGAAATAAGGGATTTCCTTGAAGATTTGAAAGTAGTTAAGGATACGGATTATAAGGATACAGAGGATTCGGTACTCTTTATGATCGATCTTATGTTATACTTAATAGACAGCGGTGATTGTGCCGATGTGCAGCAAAATTTTTTGAAGAAGTTTTTATACCCGTCTTTTGAAAGGCTTGCTGAAATATTGAAAACAAACGAAAAGGCTTACTTTTATGCAACAGCCGGTTTGTTTTCCAGGGATTACCTGGAAATGGATATGAAATTTTTGGAAGGTATTAAGTCTTTAACTTAAGATTATATCAGCAGGAGGTCTGTTATGAAAAATGAGTTTTTTGACAGAAGAAAATTTTTGAAAGGGATGGCTGTAACCGGGGCTACTCTGGGGGTGGCTGCCATTGTGAAGCCGGCTATGGCAAAAGACGGTGAAATTGTAAATGAAAATCTCTACAGAGAGACGGAACATTTTAAGAAGTATTATAAATCTCTAAGGGATTAAGGAGGTCTCTATGCCAAGCAAAAAATTACTTAAAAAAGGGGATTTCAGCGGAAGTTCCACCAAAACGATAAATTATAATTTTGACAGGAGAACATTCCTGAAGTTTTCAACGGCAACGGCAGCTTTAGCCGGTTTATCCACTATGCCGAGTGTTGTAAAAAAATCCAGCGCTGCAAACGCAAAATCACCTTATCCGAAATCTGAAATTATCAGGACAGTATGCACTCACTGTGCTGTGGCATGCGGCGTGTATGCCGAAGTACAGAACGGTGTATGGCTAAGGCAGGAGATAGCGCAGGATCACCCCATATCAAGAGGCGGACACTGTTGCAAAGGAGCAAGCGCCATCGATATGGTGAAAAGTGAAAAACGACTTAAGCGCCCTCTGAAAAAAGTTAACGGAAAATGGCAGAAAATATCCTGGAAACAGGTTCTCGATGAAGTTTCTGAAAAACTGATGAAACTCAGAAAAGAAAACGGTCCGGATTCCGTTATGTGGATCGGAAGTGCCAAGGTCTCAAATGAAATGGCCTATCTCCAGAGAAAACTGGCTGCGTTCTGGGGAACAAACAATATTGACCATCAGGCCAGAATCTGCCACTCCACAACTGTTGCCGGTGTTGCAAATACCTGGGGTTACGGAGCTATGACAAACAGTATGAATGATATACGCAATTCCAAATGCATCTTCATGATAGGCTCCAATGCAGCTGAAGCCCACCCCATATCGATGCAGCATATCTTATATGCAAAAGAGGTAAACAATGCCCCGGTAATTGTTGTCGATCCAAGATTTACAAAAACTGCTGCCAAAGCCACTGATTTTGTTCAAATAAGATCGGGAACAGACACAGCTTACGTAATGGGGCTGATAAATGTTATACTTGAAAACGGATGGGAAGATAAAGATTTTATCAGAAGAAGAGTTTCCGGATTTGAGCAGCTCAAGAAGGAGGCAAAAAACTATCCACCTGAAGTTGTATCAGAAGTTACAGGGGTGCCGGCAGAAGATATAAAAAGGGTCGCCAAAATCCTGGCACAAAACAGACCCGGTACTATCATATGGTGCATGGGTGGTACCCAGCATTCAATAGGAAGCAGCAATACAAGAGCGTATTGTATACTGCAGCTTGTTCTTGGAAACATGGGAGTTGCAGGCGGCGGTGCCAATATCTTCCGCGGTCATGACAATGTTCAGGGTGCCACGGATATGTGTGTGCTCTCCCATTCACTTCCTGCTTATTACGGTCTTTCGGACGGTGCATGGAAGCACTGGAGCAGAGTGTGGGATGTGGATTATGAATGGATAAAATCCCGTTTTCACAATGATGAATATATGGGTAAACCGGGATTTACTCTATCCAGGTGGTACGAAGGAGCAATTCAGGATGATGAAATTACCCAGTATACGCCGTTGAAGGCGGTTGTTTTCTGGGGATGCTCGTCAAACTCTCAGTCACAGTATCATAAACTTAAGAAAGCTCTGGATAAACTTGATATGGTAGTTATTATTGACCCTTTCCCCACAATGACAGCCGTGGCATCGGACAAAGATAACGTTTATCTGCTTCCGACAACCAGTCAGTTTGAAACCAGTGGAAGTGTTACCAGCAGCCAGAGAGGCATCCAATGGCGCTATAAAGTTGTAGATCCGGTATACGACTCAAAGGATGACTATACAATTTTGGCTGAACTGGTGGACAGATTCGGTTTTGCAGATAAGTTTTACAAAAACATTAAAACGGTACCTGAAGATGCCACAAGGGAGCTCAATAAAGGCTCATTGACAATAGGTTACAACGGTCAGACGCCTGAAAGGATTAAGAAACATACGGATAACTGGCATACCTTTGACGTAGTAACACTTGAAGCAAGAGGCGGCCCGTGCGACGGTGAGTACTATGGACTTCCCTGGCCGTGCTGGACGGAGGAGCACCCCGGAACTCCTATACTGTACGATATGTCAAAGCCGGTTAAAAAAGGCGGTCTTCCTTTTAGAGCAAGGTTTGGAACAGAATACACCTATCCTGACGGCAAAAAAGAGAATCAGCTTGCTGCTCCTGGTACAACTATGCCGGGAAGTGAAGCTGACGGAGGATATGCCGAGTTTAAGTTAGAAGGTGAAGTTTCACCTGAAGAGCCGGATTTTAGTGGTGATTATTATTTCGAATATGTTGTTGCTGGTACTAACTGGAAAACAGACTTAAGCCAAAAAACAATAAAAGATGCTCTTGATAAAGGTATGGCACCTTTTGGTAATGCAAGAGCGCGGTGCTATGTATGGAATTTCCCCGATGCGGTGCCGATTCACAGAGAGCCGCTGCACTCACCGAGTCCTGAAATGATTAAAAAATATCCCACATACGATGACAAACCGGATCACTACCGTGTATTTACGAAGTATAAGAGTGAGCAAAAACTCGACTGGCACAAAGAGTTCCCTCTCATTCTTACCACAGGCCGTATGGTTGAATATATGGGCGGCGGTGCTGAAACCCGGAGCAATAAATATCTGGCTGAACTTCAGCCGACAATGTATGCTGAAGTAAATGTAGAGACCGCTAATAATTACGGCCTCAGGGATGGAGATATGATCTGGATTGAATCACCCAATGGCGGAAGAGTTAAAGTTCAAACCAAAATTTCATCCAGAGTGGATAAGTACACTATATTTCTGCCTTTTCATTTTGGAGGCTTTTTCATGGGTGATTCATGGGCAGGTAAATATCCCGAGGGAACCAAACCGTATGCTCTCGGTGAGGCTGCTAATGTGGTGACTAATTACGGTTATGACATTGTGACTCAGATGCAGGAGACCAAAACCGGTCTTTGCAAAATGAGTAAAGCGTAGGATTAGGAGGGTATTATGGCACGTATGAGATTTTTATGTGATGTGGAAAGATGTATAGATTGCGCCGGTTGCTCGATAGCATGTAAAGAAGGTCATAACGTACCTGTTGGTATCAACAGAAGGCGCGTTATACCCATTAATGAAGGCGAGCCCGGGGAAAAGAGTATTTCCGTTGCCTGCATGCACTGCTCTGATGCACCTTGCATAGCTGTTTGTCCGGTGGACGCACTTTATCAGAGGGACGACGGCATAGTTAATTTGAGTAAAGATACTTGTATCGGTTGTGGTTACTGCTTTTTTGCCTGCCCCTTTGGTGCTCCTCAATTCCCTGAGGGGAACAGTTTTGGAGCAAGAGGTGTTATGGATAAATGCACATTCTGCGCCGGAGGACCTGTGGAAAACTTCAGTGACAAAGAAATGCAATTATACGGTCAGAACAGGATAGCCGAAGGTAAAGTCCCCCTTTGTGCCGGAATGTGCGCAACCAAGGCCCTTTTGGCTGGTGACGGTGACAAAGTGGCAAATATTTTCAGAGAAAGGGTGTTTAAGCGAGGTTCAGGAGCGAATGCCTGGGGTTGGTCCAGAGCTTATGACAGGAAATAGTAAGGAAGGCGGCGGCTTAAGCCGTCTTCCTTTTTTATGCTGCTCTGTAATACCAATTAAGGGGCGTTAAAATGAAAAAAATATTTACAGCTTTATTCATTGTGCTTTTTCTTGCCGGAGCAATGGTTATATTTGCTGAGACTCAGCAGCCGGCTATTACTAAATCATACGGTGCTGTATCCAGTACAGCTTATTTTAAAGAATTCAATAAAGTTTTTACAGGGGACTGGCAGAAATACGGGCAGACCTTTACTGTTTTACAGGAAAAATATTTCAAGAATATTTATACTGTGCTTATCATAGCCATCCCTCTGATTTTTCTGCTTCATTTTTTGGTAATAGGTGCGTTCAAATTTGCACATAGTGGAGAGAAAATCCCATGGTACAGCCTTTTGGGAAGGGTAATCCACTGGATAGCTGCTGTAACTTTTGTGATTATGCTTTTATCGGGGCTGGCCATGATTTACGGAAATCTCTTCGGAGGCGGGGCTTTCATACGATTCTTAAGATATACTCATGGTCTTGTAGCCATTATATTTGCCGTGGATGCCCTGATTCTTTTTGTATTATGGGTAAAAGATGCTATACCTAAAATTTACGACATAAAATGGTTTTTGGTGATGGGCGGATATTTGAGCAAATCCAAAAAAATTATCAAGGCTGATAAATTTAATGCCGGTCAGAAGGTATGGTTCTGGCTTGCCACTATAGGTGGAATTGTTATGGCTGTAACCGGCTATATTATGTACTTTTTTGCCGGCACAACAGATACACTGCGCATTTCAGCAATGATACATACTTTTCTTGGGATGGCGCTGCTTGCTATGTTTTTTGTGCATATTTACATGGGCGCCTTTGCAATTAAGGGATCCCTTAAAAGTATGATCTACGGTTATAAAGATGCCGAAGAGGCAAAGGTACTTCACAATGCGCACTATGAAAAACTTAAAAATGAAGGATATATTTCTGAGTAAATCAGTGCTGAGAACCAAGGTTTAGGTTAAGGTAGAGGTAGAGAGGGCTGATAAACTTGAATTAATCTTTAATCGAACTTGAAATTTTGTAAAAGAAAAGCACAGCACAAATAACCTACAAAATTTATATAACCTCTACTACCTCTACCTGCCTCAAATACCTTAACTACCTCAATTACCTTTCTTTCATATAATTCCATGCAGTTTGAGAAGTGATTCATTATCTATTTCTTTGCCTGAGAATTTCTCATAAACATTTTCAAAATTAGCTGAGCCGCCCAGAGATAAAACTTCGTCTAAGAATTTTTGAGCAAAACCATTGTCAAATATATTGTTATTTACAAAATCATAAAATGCGTTTGCACTCAGTCTTTCCGCCCATTTGTAGCTGTAGTATCCTGCGGCGTATCCGCCTGCAAAAATGTGGGCAAACTGATTCTGAAATTTTGTATATTCAGGCGGCTTTATTACGGCAACTCTGTCTCTGACTTCATCCAGAGTTTTTTCCACTTCTTCCGCTGACATTTTACGCATGTGAATGTACATATCAAAAAGGCCAAATTCCAAATGTCTGACAAAACCCATGCCGGAGTGAAAGTTTTTATTATCTACAATTTTTTCAATAAGCTTTTCAGGAATAATTTCACCTGTTTTGTAATGTCTGGCAAACATTTTTAATATTTCGGGTTCAAAAGCAAAATTTTCCAACAGTTGGGAAGGAAATTCCACCAGATCCCACTCGATGCCGTTTACTCCGCTTACGAAAAATTCTTTTACGTTACTCAAAAGGTGGTGTAAAGCGTGCCCTGTTTCATGAAACAGGGTTTCCACATCTCTGTGCCTCAGCAGAGAGGGACTGTTTTCGGAAGAAGGGGGGAAGTTGGCAACAACAAAAGCCTTCGGCAAAACAACATCACCGCTGTTTGTTATATATTTTGTCATCCAGTCATTCATCCACGCTCCGTCTTTTTTCCCTTTTCTTGCTTCAATATCCATGAAAAGAGTGCCCTGCTCAACACCGTCAATATATAACTTGTAGCAGCGGGCTTTTTCATGCCAAAGAACAGCTTTTTCCGGTTTAAATTCAATGTTGAAAAGTTTTTGCAAAAAAGTGAAAAGTCCTTCAATTACAGCATTCTTTTCAAAATACGGTCTTAATTCTTCCTCGCTGAAGTTCAGTTTCTCCTTTTTCAGTTTTTCTGAAAAATACATTAAATCGTATGACTGGAGGTTTTTTACATTATATTTCTGTGCAAACGACTGTAATTCTGTAAAATCATTTTCTGCTTTTTGCCTGCATTTTGCTACTAAGTCCTCCTGAAACCCGATAACTTCTTCGGCAGTGTCTGCAGCTTTGTCATAAATGGATAATTCTGCATAATTATTAAATCCGAGAATTTGCGATAATTCATATCTGAGAGTTAAAATGTCCTCTATGATTTCCTCATTTTTAGGAGCCCTTGTCATAAATGCTCTGTACATCTTTTCTCTTAATTTACGGTCTGAGCAGTATGTCATAAATGCTATGAAACTTGGCATCTGAAGAGTAAATATGTATTTATCGCCTTTCTTTGCAGCCTGCTTTTCTGATTCCGGCATTTCAGAGAGTACCGATTCTTCAGCTTCTAAACTGAATTTGTCTGTATCATCAAGTATGTTTTGAAAGAAACTGTTGCCCAGTTCACTCAGACGAAGGTTTATCTGCCTGACACGCTTTTTTTCTTTTTCCGGTAGATGAACACCTGCGAGCCTGAAATCTTTAATCCCCTTTTCAAGAACGACTTTCTGAACTTTGCTAAGATTATTTTCTGAATTTATTTTTTCATATATTTGATAAATTTTGCTATCGAGGGAGACGTCGGTAAAAAACTCAGTCACCATCGGCAATGTCTTTTTATAAGCTTCCTGAGTCTTATTTGTATTGTTGACTGAATTCAGGTGGGATAACTTTGTAAATTCTTTATGCAAATCATGGACTATATCTGCAAATGGTCTTATGAAATTTTTGTATGATAAATCATCAGTATTTTTAAGATTTTCTAGAGCATTTTTTGCATTCTGCAGTTTTTTGTTAAAATTTACCGGAAAACTTTCAATTTCGTTTTCGTTTAACAATGTGTAATCCATCGATACCTCCTTAAAAGGTGCAAAATAATCTAATAAATATAATAATTCAACTATTCTTTCATTAGCAACCTCCCAAAATTTTTGTACTTGTGCTATTTGACAATACTTTATCTAAATATCGGGATTTTCACGCATGAAGATATCCCAATATTAAGCACAGTTGTATATTTATTCGTTATGTCGTTTCATATGGCAGAGATTTCTCACTTTGTTCGAAAGGATGCCTGCGGCTAGCGCCAGTCTTTTAGACTGGTAAATATGTGTAACACCCTATTTAGCTATCGCTGATAGACAGTATGCATGTAATTGTCACCTCGAGCGAAGCCGAGGGATCTCTATCTATGTACTAACAATATCTGCGTATTGTCATAGCTCTAAAAAATGGGAGGGTGCCAATTCTTTCAATTTGACCAATTTAACTTTTGCTGGTATTCTGAAACATGTTGAAGGGTATAAGAAAAAGATTTCTCATTTTTTTTATTCTGGCTATTTCTCTTTTGTGTCTCCTGGGATATTTTCTGTTGAAAGAAACCCGGGGTACAATTGCTAATAAATTCAGCTCAGATTATATCAAACAACATATTTCTCTGCAAAAAGAAAAAATCAGTAAATTTATCGGCAGTGAATTGATTCTGGTAAAATCACTTGCATCTTCTGAAAATATAATTGACTGGCTTAAATACGAATATAATGCATCTCTTAAAATTTCTGCAGTAAAGGAGCTGAAAAGATACAGAGGATTTTTCAAATCCGGCAGTGTTTATATAATATCCCGTGACTCGGGGCACTATTATTTAATTAATAAGCAGACAACCGGCACTTCTGTTGGCTATACAAAGTCCATTAGTCCGGGAAGCCGGGAATATGAAAAATACTTTGATTTGTTTAAGGGTAATAAAAGTTACGACATTAGAGTTAATAATGAATCTGGTGATGAAAAAGCTGATCTGTGGATAAGTGCAGCTGTTTTATATAATGGAAAACCTGAAGGGGTGGTGGGCACAAAAATACAGGCCGCTGATTATCTGACAGAGATTATTGATACATCGAAAAAAGGGGTTTCTACTTTTATATTAAATAGAGAAGGGAGCATTTTTGCAGGAGCAGTCGATAATAAAACAAATATTCCGATGAATAAGAATATTTTTTCATCCCTTTCCTCAAATGCCCAGCTTGCATTAAAAAATATTATGGCCGAAACTTCATCAAATCCGGATAGTAGTCTTACCAAATCTGTAAGAATCGGTGCCGAATCCAAAACCATTGCACTGTCTTTTATGCCTGATACCGGCTGGTTTCTCTTATCCATAATAGATTTAAACGGAATATTTGCTTTAAATGATTTAATAATTCCCATTAGCTTTATTGTCATAGGAACAATTTTAATTTTTTCGTTCTTTGCTCTGTATATAGACAGAAGTATTATAAAACCGGTCAGGGATCTGACGAAAGGAGCTCTCAGGATAGGAGAGGGAAACTACGATACAAAATTTGTGATTGATGAAAATGATGAAATAGGAACTCTCAAGAGAATATTTAACAGGATGTCAACGGAGATAAAGTTAAAATCATATATCAAGGATTTGGAAGACCGAATGCGGCAAAAATCCCGGGATCTTATAATAAGTAAAGAGAAAATTTCCTTTTTATTAAACAGTGCCGGCGAAGGTTTTCTCAGGTTCAACCCTGACATGAGGATTGACAGTGAATTTTCTAAAGAATGTTTTGATATATTTGGTGAGGATATAAGTGATAAAGACATTCATAAGCTGTTATTTCCTGAGGACAGGGAAAAGAGACAATTCTTCCAAAGGGTTGTCAATAGTATTTTTAATCAGGAAAAGAAATTCTTGAAGGAGATTATGATAGATCTGCTTCCGGCAGAAACTGAGATTAACGGCAAACACTATGCATTGAGATTCAGATTGGGTAAAAACAATACTATAGTGTTAATAATGAGAGATATTACTGAGCAGAAAAATCTAAGCCGTGAAGTGGAAGATGAAAGAAGGAAACTTAATCTCGTTGTTGAATATGTAAAGGATGAGTATGGAGTCAGGGAGCTTATTCATGATTTCCTAAATTTTTGCAAAAATATTGACTCATACAGTGTTGAAGTTGTCTACAGAAAGCTTCATACGTTTAAAGGAAATTTTTTGCAGAAAGGTTTTATTAACATTCCTGATTTTATTCATGATGAAGAAACATATGTACAGAATTTCTTTCGCAAACAGCAGAATAAACTCAATATCAACACCTCGAGATTGTGCAACGCACTGAAAAAAGACACGGATATTCTCAGGGAAAATCTCGGGGAAAACGTGCTTGATAATGCAATGATTAAAGTTGATATGGAAAAACTTAAATTAATTCAACAGAAAGCAAAGCGGGTGGACACTGATTTATACAGAGAACTTTCCGAGCTTTTAAAAGTATCTTTATCCGGGTATCTTGAAGGATTCAGAAAAGTTGTGGATATGGTGGCTAAAAAGGAAGAAAAAATGGTAGACTATAATATTGCCTGTGATCCTGATTTGAAAATTTATCCCGAAGATTTCAGGGATTTTTTTAATGTTTTTTATCATATTATTGTAAATGCAGTAGTCCACGGTATAGAAAAACCAGAAATACGTGTTTCGAAAGGTAAAAGTGAGACTGGTAAGATTCACTGCAAGGCAGCAAAGATAGAAAGCTTTCTTGTGATAGAAGTGGCGGACGATGGTAAAGGTGTGGATTTGAATTATCTGGGCAGAAAAATCGGCAGAAGATTACGTGCCAATGAATATGATATACTATTTGAGAACGGTATAACCTCAAGTGAAATGGTTGACAGCTATACCGGAAGAGGAGCCGGACTTGGTGCGGTGAAAACGGAAGTGGTGAAACTGAAAGGCTCTGTTGCCATTGACAGTAAAAAGGATGTGGGCACAAAAGTTTTTATAAAAGTACCCATGAAGGAGTAAACATGGTTAATGTGGGGTTTATGAAAATTATTGATCTGGTTACAGAAAATTGTGTTAGGCTGCTGGAAGGGGAATTCGGTTTGGAGGTTTTCAAAACCACAACTTATATGAAAGATGTAGTGAAAATAAATCCGGATTACCTTAATTCCTTTATCGTATTAAGGGGATATGTTCCGTCCGTATTTGCGTTCAGCTATGAAAAAACACTTATCGAGTTTATCTTTAAAAAATTTGTTAACGGAATTGATGTTGATGCCACCGAGCTTGAATTGTATAAAGAGGAAAGTGCAGGGGAGATAATGAATATGACTATAGGTAATTCTCTGAGAGATTTTAAAAGTGTAAAATCTCCTATTAAACTTTCACCTCCTGTTGTCCACAGAGGCAGCAGAAATTTAATAAATAAAGAGGATACTGAATTTTACAGCTCAAAAATCGTAACATCCCGAGGCAAACTTCACATTTATTTGTTAATCAGACCGATGACAGGAGTTAGTTATGAAGAAATTAAAAATTCTGGTCGTTGATGATTCTTCGATTATTAATAAAAAGCTGATACAAATTTACGAATCACTGGGGCATAAAGTGGTTGACACTGCAAAAACAGGTGAAGAGTCAATCGAAAAATATGATTCGAACAAAATTGATTTGGTCAGTATGGATATTACAATGCCGGATATGGACGGTATTGAAGCCACAAAGAAAATTTTGGATAAAAACCCGAAGGCACTTGTGATGGTTGTTACTTCACACGGTCAGGAGCAGATGATTGTTAGTGCTATCGAGGCGGGGGCTGTCGGCTATATTTTAAAGCCCTTTAATAAAGAACGTATAAATGCCATGATTGAAAAAATTTTGGGCAACATTGGAGATTAGCTGAATTATTAATGCGAAAATATTAAATACTATATTTAAGTTTTGCACTTGGCTTTGTAATTGAGGCCGCCCACTTAACACCTTAAGTGGGCGGGTGGCAATCTCTAAAAAGAAAAGTGAGATTGCTTCGTCGTTTTCACTCCCTGCCCTGTTAAATGCCACTGGCAATCAGCAAAGCTGATATTTAACAGGGTGAACAAAGACGTGCTGAAAGGGTAAGTGTGAAACTTGAATACTATATTTATTAAAAAAGTTCGGAGATGTCTATGAGTTCTGTGGAAAACGGTGTTTTTAAGAAACTTTTTGATCTGATTCCGTTTTACGCTTATGTGGTGGATATGGAATCATATGAAATTTTGTATATGAATACGAAATTGAAAGAAAAAATCGGGACTAATGTTAACGGTAAATGTTATGAGGTTCTGTATGGGTATGATAAGCCATGTATTTTTTGCAAAATTGGTGAACTGTATAGTAAAGAAGCAGCAGAAAGCGGGAAAACTGTTGTTCATGAAGAGTTCAATGATGTTGACGAAAGGTGGTACAGACTTGAAGAGCGTGCTATATACTGGCCCGGGGATAAAATTGCTAAATATTCTTTTGCCATAGACATAAGTAATGAGAAAGAATCACAGAACAAACTGGCTGAAGCCCATGCAAATCTTATGCTTCAATCCAGGGAACTGGAATCAAAAAATGCCCTTTTACATGAAATGTATGAAAAGGCAAAAGATATGTCTGAGAAAGATTATCTTACAGGTCTTTATAACAGAAGATATTTCCAGGAAATTGGAAGTAAACTCATTTCAAACATTATAAGGCAGAGGGATATACCGGCTTACTTTGCAATGCTGGATATAGACCACTTTAAAATTATAAATGATGAATACGGGCATGGTATTGGTGATGAAGTACTAAAACATTTTGCCCGTATGCTTGAAGCCAGTTTCAGGTCGAGTGACCTTGTTGGCCGTTTGGGAGGAGAAGAATTTGGGATTATATTAATCAATGTTGACTATAAAGATGCTGTGAGGCTTTTGGAAGGGCTAAGACAGAAAATTGAAAATCAAAAGCTGAACTTAAACGGGGCTAAAAACATTAATTATACAATATCCATCGGTGCAGTTAAAATCAGAAATGACGAAATGAATACGCTGCTGGCAAATGCAGATTCATTAATGTATCAGGCGAAAAGGGAAGGCAGGAACAAATTGGTTATTGAGAAAGAATAAACTGCTGTAATCAAGGGTGTGAGAGGCTTCTGATTGAATCCAGAAAGCGAGCATATTCTTCATTAGAAACAGGAGAATTCCAGTGCCCTGTAAAGTATGCAGCAATAAATATAAGCAAGAATATCAAGGTCGCTGCTATTGATAATAAGTTTTCATATTTTCCAAAATACCTGTCTTTGTTAATCATTCTGAGACAATGCTGCTTTACAGCCGTTTCATTCTGTGCGCATTCTCTGCAGCCTATACAGTTTACGGCAAAGATACTTTCTTTGTTGTATACCTTTATATCAGAAGGGCAGGATTCCCGGCATTTTTTGCAATCGATACAGTTGGCTTTTTCCCTTTTTATTTTAAAAGGTGACAGCCAGGATAAAATACCCAGCAGAGCACCGTAAGGGCAGAGAAACCTGCACCAAAAATTTTTAAAAAGATAAGTCAGTAAAATCAAACTTATAATAACTATAAATCCCGTTGTTGAGATGTCCAGGAAAAAATAAAGCATTTTTGCATCTGCTATTTTATTGTAAGAGCTGTTTTGAAAAAAGATTATCTGCTGCAGGCTCATCTGATAAAAAATGACATACAGAAAAAACAGGAGCAGTATATATTTCACGCTTCCAAGAAAACCTGATATCCATCTGTTAATTGTGAATCTGAAACCGGCATTTGAAATAAGTTCCGAAAGAAAACCCACAGGACATATATGACTGCAGAAACTTTTTTTAACAAATATGCTCATTACAACTGCAGCAATCAGGATGGTTAGGCCTGCCGGATGAACAGGGTCGTATGTACCGGTAAGAAGGAACCTTTTTAAACCCAAAAGGGCGCTGATTGGCAGAAAACCTTCAACTGAGGAGGGTTTTAAAATACTATAATTTTCGTTTTTAAGCTCATTGATATAGACATAGAACCATATGCCTGCAAAGATGGTGTAGATAAAAAATATTGTCTGAATAATTTTTCTTATGCTCACCATTAACTCCTTGTTGAATAAATCCAAAGTGGTTATAATGATAAGAGAATCAAAAAAAATTGACATTTATCAATTTTACGGAGTTTTTATGAAAAAAGCTGTGGTTTTAATGAGCGGAGGGTTGGACAGCTGTGTGACAGCAGGAATAGCTTCCCTGGATTATGAATTATATTTCCTGCATGTTAATTATGGCCAAAAAACGGAAAAGAGAGAGCTTAAGTCTTTCAATGACCTTTACAAACACTTCAACGGCAGGGATAAACTTACCGTGGATATAGGTTATTTAAAAAAGATCGGAGGCTCTTCTCTTGTGGATGATAAAGAAAATATAGAAGCAGGTAATGTCGAAAGGAAAGACATCCCGCGAACATATGTGCCTTTCAGAAACGGGAACATATTATCCATTGGTGTCAGCTGGGCTGAAGTTATCGGCGCACAAAAAATATTTATCGGGGCAGTTGCTGAGGACAGCAGCGGCTATCCGGACTGCAGGAAAGAGTTTTATGATGCTTTTAATGAAGTGCTAAAAGTGGGGTTGAAGCCTGAGACTGAACTCTCCATAGAGACACCTATAATTGATATGACTAAAAGTGAGATAGTTAAATTCGGCAGCGAGCTGAATGTCCCTTTTCACCTTACCTGGTCGTGTTATAAAAACGAAATCAAAGCATGTGGAGTATGTGACAGCTGCCTTTTGCGCCTAAGAGGTTTTGAGAAAGCCGGAATAAAAGATCCAATTCCTTACTATAAAGCTAATTCTTCAGTGGAGGATTAAAGTGAAAAGAATTGCAGTAATGACAAGCGGTGGTGATTGCCCGGGAATGAATGCCGCTATTAGAAGTGTCGTAAGAACTGCTTTGAACTATGAGATGGAAGTATACGGTATAGAGCAGGGTTACAGTGGATTGATGGAGAATCAGTTTATTAAACTCGAAAGCAAAAGTGTAGCCAATATGATACAGAGAGGGGGGACTTTTCTGAGAAGTGCCCGGGCTCCTGAATTCAAAGAAGAAGAAGGACAGCTGAAAGCAATGGAGAATCTTAAAAATCAGGGTATAGAAGGACTTATTGTTATAGGGGGAGATGGTTCTCTGGCTGGTGCCAAGGTCATACATGATAAATATCATTTTCCGGTGATAGGTATTCCCGGTTCAATAGATAACGACATATACGGAACAGATATGTCTATCGGAGTGGATACTGCTTTAAACACCATTTTGTGGTGCATAGATACTATTAACGATACGGCAAGTTCACATGACAGAACATTTATAATAGAAGTTATGGGCCGAAACTGCGGCTATCTCGCCCTTATGTCTGCAATAAGCGGAGGTGCGGAAGCAGCTCTTATCCCGGAAGTACCTTTTAAAATTGAAAATATAATCAAGAAAATAAAAGAGAGATACGAAGAGGGAAAAACCCGAAGTGTTATAATTTTGGCAGAAGGAGTGGGTTCTGCCGGCGATTTCGGAAAAACATTCGATATGATAGGCGGTTTTGAAACGAGAATTACCGTATTGGGTCATATCCAGAGGGGTGGCAGCCCCACACATTTTGACAGGATTCTTGCAACCAGAATGGGTGCTTCTGCAGTGGATTCGCTGCTTAAGGGCGAAAGTGGGGTGATGACCGCTTTGCAGGAGAGAAAAATAGAACTTGTTCTTCTGGGAGAGGTTCTTAACAACAAACGTAAAATGGATAAAAAACTTTTGGAAATTGCAGAGGTGTTAAGTAAATGAATCAAGTTTCGCACTTGCACTTTTTACACGTCTTTGCTCGCCCAATGACGGACAAACGACGTCATTACGAGGGACGGAGTCCCGAAGTAATCTCAAATGCCGTAAAGGAGATTGCTTCGTCGTTAGCACTCCTCGCAATGACGGGCAAAGGGCATATATATTCGCCCCAGGCAAATATTATACGGAACTAAGTGCGAAACTTGAATTATATTATGTTGTAAATAAGGAGTGAAAATGAGCATAGCTACAGGAAAAGGTGATTACGGGAGCACAAATCTGTTCACTGGGGAAAAAATTTCCAAAGCTGATCTCAAGGTTGAAACATACGGCACAGGTGATGAGTTGATATCATTTTTGGGATGGCTGAAACATGATGCAAAATATTTTGCTGATTTTATAGAGTGGGTTCAGATTAAGTTATACAAATTGAATGCAGTTTTGGCTTCTTCTGCTGAAACAAAAAAGAATGAATGTGTTGATAATTTCGAAGAGGACAAACAGTATTCACTTGATTTTTTTCTATCAGAGCTGGAAAAGGAATACGGCAGATTGGATGGTTTTATTATACCGTCGGAAACACCTCCATCATCAAAGGCGGATATTTGCAGAAGTATCTGCAGGAGATTTGAAAGAAGGGTGATATCACTATCAGCCCATGAAAAGATTGACAAAGAGATATTAATTTTTATAAATAGATTGTCCGATGTGCTGTTCATGATGGCACGTGTGATGGCAAAAAGAGAAGGAGGAACAACCTATGGCTTTAAAAGAACAGATACTTGAAGATATGAAACAGTTTATGAAGGATAAAAATCAAATTGCTCTCGGGGCTGTGAGAATGCTTAGATCAGAAATCAGAAATGCTGAAATAGAGAAATCCGGCGATCTTAACGATGATGAAATTGTTAAATTGGTCTCAACCGCCGTTAAGAAAAGAAAGGATTCCGCAAGTCAGTACAAAGAGGCGGGCAGGGAAGATTTGGCTTCCAAAGAGCTGGAGGAGATCAAAGTACTTGAAAAATATATGCCGGAGCAGCTTTCAGAAGATGAAATCCGCAGCATTGTTAAAAATGAAATTTCAAAGCTTGACTCCCCGGATAAAAAATATTTCGGTCAGGTAATGAAAGCGGTTATGGCAGAAGTAGGAAACAAGGCGGATGGAAAGGTGGTTAACAGAATAGTGAAAGAGGCTTTTGATGCCAATAACTGATATTGTAATTCTCATTGTCATAGGATTTTTTGCAGTGAAAGGATTGTTTAAAGGCTTGATTAATGAAGTTTTTGGACTGCTTGGACTTATTCTCGGTTATATACTCTCTTTCCAGTTTTATATCCCGTTATCCAAAATTTATATCTATCTGGGGATATCGGAAGAAGTATCAATGGGATTGGGTTTTGTAACGGCTTTCCTATTAATCTATATTGTCATTTTTCTTTCAGGTAAACTGCTTGCACGATTTTTTAAAGCCATACAGCTAGGATGGGCTGACAAAAGCGGTGGATTTGCGTTTGGGGCTTTTAAATCAGCTGTTATTACGGGACTCGCTCTTTCTTTTTTACTGACATTAACTCCGGATAATTCGGCATTCAGCAAGAATGTCAGAAATTCAGCAATATCAAAAAGACTTATAAAAATTACACCCTATGTCTTTGATATGCTTAATAAATTACCTGAAGTCCGTAAAGAAAACCCTTTCAATAGAGAATAGCTAAAGATTTATGAAATATTCCGATAGCCTTGAGTTTGAAAAGTTTAAAGAGATAGCGGATAGCGAATTCACCTCTTTATTTGCCAAAGAGAAACTTTCATCTTTACATCCTGAAAATAATCTAAGAAAGATCGAAGAAAAGCAAAAACTGCTTGGAGAAACATTAACCATTCGTGAGATTTTAAAAATAACCCTCCCGGATGATTCCGGATATCATGAATTTTACTACAGGCTGAAAGACCCTTATGCATCGTTTATGGTGGAGGATATAGGAAAATTCCGGGATTTTCATAAGGACGTTTCCGAGCTTAAAAAAACTCTTATTGAAAGTGATAATGTTGTTAGTCTGAGAGATATCTTAAAAAACATGTTTTCTCTCTCCGATCTGATTGAAACAATCGATAAAAAAGTAACGCATGACTGCAAGGTCAAAGACAGTGCCACTCCAGAGCTCAAGAAGATAAGGTCATCCTTGAAAACTACAAGACAGCGTCTGATAGACAGCCTGAATAAATTAATGTTTGGCAGAAATTCCGATAAATTTGTACAGGAACAAGTGATAAAGGAAATAAAAGGTAGATTTGTTATCCCTGTCAAATCAAATTTCAGGCAGTATTTTTCCGGGGTGGTTTATTCATCCTCCAATACCGGTCAAACCCTTTATGTTGAGCCAACTGCTGTTATTGATCTTAATAACGATTTCGAGAATCTTAAAAGCAGGGAAAGTGATGAGGTTTATAAAATACTCAGGATGCTGCTTGATGCCATTAAGTCTCACATATATGAAGTCACGACGACTGTAAATGCCTACACCGATTTTGCATATTATTTTGAAATAGCAAAATTTTACAAAAACAAAATGTATACATTCCCTGAATTTGGTGAGGATGTTATTTTTGATAGTGTGCATCACCCCCTTATTTATCTGTTAAAAGGAGCTGAGTCTGTACCAATAGACTTTGTGTTGAGAAGGGATAATGATCTGGCCGTTATAACCGGACCTAACACAGGCGGTAAAACCGCTGCACTGAAATCAGCCGGTTTAAACTGTATTATAGCTAAATGCGGACTACCAGTGTTTGGTAAGGCTCTTAAAATGACCGATTTTTACTCTGTGTTTGCAGATATAGGTGACAAACAGTCACTTATTCTGGACTTGAGCACGTTTTCTTCTCATATGTTGAATATAAAGAATATTCTGGATGAAGCAGATAAAAACAGCCTGGTTCTTTTGGATGAACTGGGTACAGGTACCGAACCCAAAGAAGGTGCTGCTCTTGCGGTATCGATAATAGAATACCTGCTTGAAAAAGATGCAAAAGTTGTGGTTACAACCCATTTTTCAGAAGTTAAAAAATATGCATTGAAACATAAAGAAGCAATTATCTATTCGGTGGATTTCGATTATGAAAATTTTCTGCCAAAGTACCGGCTGCTTTCAGGGGTGGTAGGAAAATCAAATCCTCTTGTTATAGCCGGAAAGCTTGGTTTTAATGAAACTGTTATAAAAAATGCTGAAAATATTATTGCCAGAAATTCCAGTCAGGCTGAATTTAAACTGGATGAACTGAATGAACAAAAAGCTGCACTTGAGCGCCGGATTTTTGAGCTGAGACAACATGAACAAAATGTTCTTGAACAAAAAGAAGACGTTGAAAGAAGGGAGAAAGAGATAAACAGAAAACTTAGAATGAAAGAATCAGAAATTCTCGAAGAATCCTATTCGCTGCTTCAAAAATTAAAAAGAAAAGTGAGAAGCAAAAAGCCGGTTTACCCGGAAAAGCAGCTGGATGAAGATATAAAAGCTACAGAGGAAAAGTTAAATAATGTAAAAAAACACGATAAGCCTGTTGAAAATATCAGTAAGGGCGATACTGTCTTCTTGGAAAAGTATAATAAAGAAGCGGAAATACTCGATGTTGACAAGGACAGAGTGTATGTTGATATGGGCGGGATTAAAGTGAAAATGAATAAAAATGACATTATTGGCAGGAAAATAAATAAAAACGCTAAAGAAAGCGTAAAAAGTTCAGAAAAGGTGAAGGTAAGTACTCCGCCAAATACAGCGGTTAAAAGGGAAATAGTAGTGGTGGGAAAAACGGTTGATGAAGCATGGGACAGGGTTGATAAATTCATAGATGAAGCTATTCTGGCGAATATTTCAGAGATTTTTATAATACATGGCAGGGGTTCGGGAGCCCTTAAAAGGGGACTTCGTGACTATTTGAAAGATGATGTTCGTATTAACTCTTATAAGGAAGCCTCCCCTAAAGAAGGTGGGTCAGCGGTTACAGTTGTGAACTTATAAGAGGGGTTTTGGCACCTTCACTTTTTTAAAGAGCTATCTCAACTTATTGGTGAAATAAGGGGATAGTGACATGGAGAGGTAGTGAAGTAGAGAGATAGTGAGGCAGGGAGGGAATTCAACATTGAATGTTGAACATTGAACTTTGAACTTGTCTCACACACATCCCGCATTACGGTTTTTAAGTGAAATTTCATTGTTTTTGAAATTAAAATGAGTTAGAGTATGCTAACAATATTTCAGGAGATATTATGCAAAACAGAAAACTCTCAACAAGCATGGAAGATTATCTGGAGACTATTTTCATTTTACAAAATGAAGGAAAATCCGCCAGATCTAAAGATATTTCCGAAAAACTTAGTGTGAAAAAATCATCTGTCACCAATGCATTGCAGCTGCTTTCCGAAGGGGGATATATAAATTATAACAAATACAGTGAGGTAACGCTGACGGATAAAGGGATGAAATATGCCCGTGAAGTATACAAAAGGCATGAAACCATAAAAGAATTTTTTGAGCATGTACTGCAGGTGGATTCAGAGCTGGCCGAAGAAAATGCCTGTAAAATTGAGCATGTTATAGACAAAAAAGTTTTTGATAAACTATCCTGTTTCCTTGAGTTTATAATGCAAAGTGATATTACTTGTGTGAATATTGAAAAATTCAGGCAGGTATGTGAAGAAAATTGAATATTTATACGAACAAAAAAAAGACGATTTTCAGGTGGTTTATACTCCCCTGGATTATCGGTTTACTTTTAATATTTCTGGCTGTTGGTTTGGTTACTGATATGGATAAAAAACTAAAACCTTTTGTTGCTTTGGATAACGTGAGTTCCGAGGAATTGTACCAGCTTGATCTTAAAAGAAGTTATGCCGAAGGTGTGAGGTTGGATGAGAATCTTCCTCTTTATACTGAAGGAACCGATAATTCTGTCGGAATCCTTTTGATACACGGTTTTACAGGCTCCCCTTATGAAATGCACGAACTTTCAGCATATCTGAACAGTTTAGGATACACTACTTATTCTGTTCGGCTGCCCGGAAGCGGTACCACTCCTGAAAATCTTAACGAATTCAGTTATGCAGACTGGTATGAATCTCTGAAATTCGGTTATTTCGCATTGAAAAACAGTTGCAATCAGGTTTATGTGGCGGGGCAGTCCCTAGGTGGTCTTCTGGCTTCTGCTGTGGGTTACTATAACGAAGTTTCAGGGATAATAATGTTGAATCCTGCTTTTAAAATCAAGGACTGGAGGTTTCAGTTTATCCCTTTAATGCAATTATTTAATAGTATTTCCAAAAAATCAGATTTTGATGCAAATTATGCAGGTTACTTTTACGATGTCTGGCCTTTAAAAGGCATGTATCAGCTTTATTTGACACAGAAATATGTGAAAAAGAAATTACACGACTATGACTCGCCCGTTCTCCTGGTGCAGGCTATAGAAGATGAAGTTGTTGACTACAAAGGCGTTTTAAGATATTTTGAAAAAATCAAGGCAAAAGATAAGAAAAAAATTCTGGTTGAGGGCAAAGAAGATATGCATGTACTTACCCTCAATAAAAACTCAAAGCAGCAATTTGTCTTTGAAGCTATCAGTAATTGGATAAAGGAGAAGTCAAATGTTCAGCGGTAAAAAAATAGGTTTCATAGGTTCCGGGAATATGGCTTCGGTTTTAATCAAAGGTATATTAAAAGCCGGCCTTGTGGAGGAAAAGTCCGTTTTTGCAAGTGATATCGATCCAGAGAAGCTTGAAAGTTTAAAATCTGAATACGGTATTAATACGGTATTTAAAGATAACAAAAAAGTTGTAGAAGATAGCGATATAATTGTACTGGCTGTAAAGCCGCAGATAATGAGCAGAATATTATCCGAAATTGATGAGAAACTTGACTCAAGTAAGCTGGTAATCTCAATAGCTGCCGGTATTTCAACAGAGTACATTGACAGCCTTACCAGCAATGATCTGAAAATAATCAGAGCAATGCCGAACACCCCGGCTTTAATTATGGAAGGTGCCACTGCAATATGCCCCGGTGAGAATGTTTCAGAAGATGATTTGAAGCTTGCACGGGAAATATTCAGCGCAGTTGGCGTAGTGGTGGTTGTTGATGAAACTCAGATGGATGCTGTTACAGGTTTGTCCGGAAGCGGCCCTGCTTATATTTTTATGATGATAGAGGCTCTCAGTGATGCCGGTGTTAAAATGGGGCTTTCAAGAAATGTTTCAATGAAGCTGGCAGCCCAGACTGTAATGGGTGCCGCAAAACTTCAGATAGAGACGGGAATGCATCCCGGAAGACTAAAGGATATGGTTACATCTCCAGGCGGAACTGCAATAGCGGGCATACATACCCTTGAGCAGGGTGCATTAAGAACTACTCTGATCAATGCTGTGGAAAATGCCACCCTTAGGTCAAAAGAACTGGGAAAGAAAAATGGAAGATAAAACACCTAAGTTTGATGTTATTTTAAAGGCCGCCGTAAAAGTCATAGGGCAGAAGGGATATCACAACGCCAAAATCAAGGATATTTCAAATGAAGCTGATGTTGCAGATGGGACTATTTATAACTATTTCAGTAACAAGGAAGACATTTTAGTTACAATTTTCAGGATAAAATTGGAAGATTATGTCAATAAAGCCCAACAGGAAATTGAGGGCATTGACGATACCGTTGAAAAACTCCGTATACTTATCAGATATCATCTTAAAGTAATGAGTGAAAACCCTGATCTTGCCAACGTTTTACAGATCGAACTGAGGCAGCCCAGCAAAGATATGCGCATGAAGGTCAGAAAACATCTTAAAAATTATTTTAATGTAATTGAAAATGTGATTAACGACGGAATAGAAAAGGGTGTGTTCAAAAAAGATTTACATATATATCTTGCCCGGGAGATGTATTTCGGAACATTGGATGAGGTAGTTTCCACATGGGTGTTTTCAGGACAGCACTGGGAGTTAATGGGCCATGTTGATGAGCTGACCGGAATGTTTTTTAAAGCTTTTAATTAAACATTTTTATGCATTTAGAGATAATATTTCAACTGTTTTTGATTATTACACTGGGCTACATTGTTGGCAGCATAAAAATCAAAGGTTTTTCTCTTGATATTTCAGCAATACTTATTGTGGCGCTTGTTGCAGGCCATTTCGGAGTTCGCCTTCCGGAAGAATTTAAATATTTTGGCCTTGCTATTTTTATTTATTCCATCGGTTTGCAGTCCGGCCCCGGCTTTTTCGAAACTATTAGAAACAAGGGATTAAAACTTAACATTATAGCTGCATGTCTTGTCGGAACAATTTTCCTGGAAATTATGATTGTTTCTAAAATGCTGGGGTTTACAAAGGATGTTCAGGCCGGCCTTTTTACCGGGGTTATGACAAATGCTCCGGCACTTGCTGCCAGTCTGGAGGCAAGCAGTTCTCCTTCAATATCCGTTGTTTTCGGTCTTGTATATCCTTTTTGTATTGTCCTGACAATACTTTATCCTAAGATTATTCCCGGCCTTCTGAAGGTGGACATGAGCGAGGAGAGAAGGAGATATGAAGAAAGTGTCAGACAGCGTTATCCGTCTATTGCGACAAAAAACTTCAGAATAACCAATGAGAATTTCAAAAACCAGCATATAACCAAATCCGAAGTTCAGGAGATGACCAACACAATTATCGAAAGAATCGAATCAGAATATCCGATTGAAGATACGGAAATGGATCACACAATGCATTTCGGAGATATTGTGAGGGTTACCGGTACAAAAGACCAAATGGACAAGGTTAAAGTAATTCTCGGAGAAGAAGTGAGTGACAGCGTCACGTTTCATGACAACCTTAAGGTTCTTAGACTGCTTGTTACAACAAAAAAAGTTGTCGGCAAAAAAATATCCGAACTTAAAGAGCTCACTGCTGTAGGAGCAAGCATCTCAAAGGTAAGGAGAGCCGGTATTGACATTAACCCGACACCTAATCTCACGCTTATGTTGGGAGATAAGTTGTACATTACTGTTCCTGAAAAGTTTGAGAAAAGGGTAACAAATTTTATCGGCAATAACCTTCTTAATTTTCCGGCAGGTGATTTTCTGCCTATTTCCATGGGGATTTTAATTGGTATGAGTATCGGTTTTATTCCGTTGAATATTCCGGGATTCGGATATTTTAAGTTAAGTTTTGTCGGAGGTATTTTGCTTACGGCTTTGGTTCTGGGCAGAATAGGGCGTACAGGAAAACTTGTCTGGCAGCTTTCACCTCATTCTACAAGTCTGATGAAAACATTGGGACAGCTGATTTTTATGGCTACTATAGGTACAAATGCCGGTGCTTATCTTCTGCAATCGATTAATACGCTGGGCTTTACATCAATTTATATTGCATTGGGAATATTATTGATTACGTATAGTGCTTTTACTTTTGTCATGTTTAAAATGTTAAAATACAATGTACTGGATATCCTTGGCGTCTTTTCCGGCAGTATGACTTCAACGCCAGCACTTTCCATGGCCACCGAAGTATGTGATTCGGGCAGACCTTCCGTTGCTTATGCTGCGGTTTATCCCTTTGCTCTCATAATTACAATTTTTCTTGCACAGGCGATACTGTGAGAAAACCTGTATTAAAACCCTTCAGTAAAGTTTTTCTTGCTCTTATAATTTCGTTTATGCTTCTTTTAACAGTTTTAGTATTTCTTAATTACTACAAAATTGAGCACGAGCTCCTTGATTTTGTAAAAGATTACGGGTTGTTTGCCATATTTCTGATAAGTTTTTTTACTGATGTTCTTTTTCAGCCTATAGGGCCTGATGTGGCAGTAATCGGCGGTGTCCTGATTTATAAGGAATTTCTTTATTCCGTATTCTTTGCCTCATTGGGGAGTGTTTTAGCAAGTTTCTTAAGTTATTTTTTTGGGCGAATGTTCAGATCATACGGAATGCATAAACTGAATTCTTCTGCAAAATATCATAAATGGAGAAGGATTTATGCCAGATACGGGCTTATAAGTCTGAGTATAGGAGCGCTTACTCCGGTACCATATGTGCCCATGTGTTGGATTGCCGGTTTGTTTAATGTGAAAATATATAAATTTATCCTGTTTGGTCTTGTTCCAAGAGTAATAAGGTTTACAACATTGGGAATGATAGCCCACTATGTTAATATGTCGATTTCATAAAATCGTGAAGGGTTAGTTTAACGTTCATGGTTCAAGGTTCAACGTTTATCTTTTAACAGCGGAAGGGTTTGCCAGATGTGTTTTGAAATCATTGTCCATCAAGAGATCTATAAGCCATTACCAATTGAAAGTAGATTCAACAACGACACCTTTAAGCTCATTTTGGTACGGCTTTAATGTTGAAATAATTAAATCAGGATCGTTGTCCAGCTTCTTTTTGAGAATACGTTTGTCATTTTCATCTAGCACCAGCCGGAGGCTGGTAAATATGTGGAACACATCAATAATTGCTAAATAATTATTGCTTGAATGCAAGTCAAAACCTCCGTATAGTGCCATAGGGTACCTCCTTTAACTTTTATGTTTGGTTCCTTACCAGTAGCATAGCACTTTATGTGCATAAGTGAAGGAGGTGCCTACTTAATCTCAACTTGTTAATGATTATCAGGTAAATAATACTTTTTTTGCTGAGGCTTTGAAATATGTTCATTGAGATCGTGCACAATTTTTCTAATTTTTCCCTTCACATTTTCCACGGTTTCACTTATCATAAAATTCCTCCAGGTCGTTGTATTTGTTGCTTTTTTCTCGAAAATAACTATACACGATCCTGGAGGACTTCTCAACTCTAAATGCATGTCATACAATATCTTTTGCAATAAAATGGGGGTGACGCCAGTTTGTGGAGATAAAGTTATATTTGATATAAAAAAGCCCCCGTGATAAGGGGGCTTTTTTTAATCCAAGGCAGGCTTTGGGGTATCTTCGGTTGAAGGTGGCATAATAGGATATTCAATCTTAGGTTGCACACCCGTTGTTGTTTTTAAAAAGGCTAAAATAGCTTCCACGTCATTTTCGGAAAGCTCTATACCTAACTGGGCTGAACCCATTATTTTTACAGCTTCTTTTAAACTCCATACCTTGCCTGAGTGGAAATAAGGCTCAGTAATTGCAATATTTCTGAGTGAAGGAGATTTGAATACATACTTATCTTCGGAGGTGTCTGTGACCGCAAACCTGCCCACATCATTCTGTATAATTTCCTCATCAGGCATCTCAACCACGCCAAAAGGATAGTAATCATGTCCTCCCATATTGACACCTTTATGGCATTCTGCGCAGCCATTATTCATAAAGGCCTGTAAGCCTTCTTTTTCTTTCTTATTTAATGCGTTTTCCTGACCTTTGAGATATTTATCAAAACGTGAACCAGGTGTTAAGAGTGTTGCTTCAAATGCTTCAATGGCATCAGCCATATTATCAAATGTTACAGGATCAGAATCCTCCGGGAACGCTTTTTTGAAATATTCAACGTATTCAGGAATGCTTTTTAGTGTTTTAACAACTCTTTCTGGAGTATTGTTCATTTCAACACTTGCCTGTACAGGGCCTTTGGCTTGCTCGGCTAGATCCTCAGCTCTTCCGTCCCAGAACTGCGCTACATTAAAAACAGAGTTAAAGACCGTTGGTGCATTTCTCGGACCTTTTTGCCATCCGTGTCCCGTTGAAACTTCCTGATCATCATCGCCACCAAGACCAATATTGTGGCAGGTATTGCAGCTTATCAATCCACTTTTGGAGAGCCTTGGGTCAAAATATAATAATTTCCCAAGCTCAATCTTTTCATAAGTTAGAGGGTTATCTTTTAATTCTGGTGCACCCATTGGAACCGGCTCAAAATATTCTCTTGCCTGCTCCATAAGAGAACTTTGAGCAAACCCTATGCTTGCAGTAAGGACACAAGCAAGCATAATAAAAATACTGTGTTTCTTCATCTTGACCTCCTTAAAATTTTTGAGGTTACCTAAAAAAATCGGTAACCTAAATTATTATAATTTTAATTTAGTGTTTATCGCTTGTCAAGTTTTTTACATCAAAAATATTTCGAATGGTAAAATATTTGTGATGTAAAAAAAATGGTGATACCAGTCTATTTCAGCATCTTGTATTATTAATGGGGTATAATGCCCTGTAGCACCAACCTAACAGGTTGGTGAAAAATAGGGACAGATAAATAATACTTCCCGGACAGTTGGCGGAGAGTTTTTATTGCGTGATGTTGAAAAAAAAAAGCTTCTTTCTGTTATAAAGCAGTTCAACTCATTGTATTTTGTAAACATTATCGGTTATTGTATAATGGACAACCATTTTCACCTTCTCGTAAAAACTTCATCCGTGGAAGATATTGA
>NZ_JAXKVW010000009.1 GCF_036172515.1 Flexistipes sp. | reverse complement strand
ATAAAATAACGAAAAAGGAACGGAGAGCGCACAAAATTCCCATTGATCTGCCGCACAATTTATATTCCATCCGGCGGCTGAATAGTATTTGAGTTGTTTTATGTTTGATTGGCAGGAGATCGCTCGGCTTCGCTCGGGATGACAAAAATCTGTCATCTCGACCGGAACGGAGTGGAGCGGAGAGATCTCTATTGTTGTTTGACAATAAGTACCCCCTCTTGCATCTCCCCCTAAACCAGGGGGAGATATCTGTTAGGATGGAGTAAGAAAGCTAAGTTATTTTGCAAGAGAGACCTCTCCGCTTCGGTCGAGGTGACAAGAGTGTTGGTTACCGAAGTGGTGATAGCTGATGAGGAAAAATCTCGGATATCGGTTGTCAAAAGTACCCCCTCTGCATCTTCCCCTAAGTCAGGGGGAGAGACCATTTCCGAACACTTATAGATTTAAGTGCTCGGGCAGGATGGGGTAATTATGTTGGCTCAATTATTCAAAGCTCTATTGTAGCTGTTTGATGATTAGATCACTCTGCCCCAGTTGAGATGAATATTGCAAAAAAAACAAAATTAAAATAGAATTTGACAAATGAAAACTACAAAATATTTTAATTATACAAGGGAAAGAACCGATAGATCAAAGATCAAGATTGAGTGGATAGAACATGTTATTACCAATCCGGAGAAATCTGAAATCCAATCTGACGGTAGAATCCGCAAATGGGCAAAAATACCTGAGGTGAATAAATATTTGAGAGTTATCATTTTGGAAGATGGTGAAACAGTACATAATGCTTTTTTTGACAGGAACTATAAGGAGAATGAGAAATGAAAGTAAAATATTTTAATGATACGGATACTGCTCTCATAGAATTTGCTGACCGTGAAGTTTTTGAAACAAGGGAAATTAGCGAAAATATATACATTGATGTTGATGCTGAAGGGAATATAGTTAACATGACAATAGAGCATGCTAAATCAAATGCTGCTCTTTGGGAATTTTCATATGAAGAAATGAATAAACAAACTGCTTAAAATTGAAAATTTAAAAAAATAAAGCATCATTATTTTTCACTAAGTAGGCTTTCCAATATTGTGCACATTTTTTATACAATCTCTTTGAGAAACCATAAGATTTAGTAGATTTAACACCTTTTTTGCAGCTGTGATTTCAGATAAATAATTTTTATAATGTCGGACAAACACTTTTATTAAACACAGCGGACATCAAATTATAATGTGTTCCACTAGCATCGGTCAATGACCGATTGGCAGCTATGTAAATAGCTAAATTTGACGAAGTCAATCAATTTGTGTATACAATATATTTACCAGTCCTTTGGCTGGTGCTAGTGGCAAGACAGCTTGGTCACTCCAGCCATCAGATGATATTCAAGACATACGGCAGGATAATCAAACAGATTAACGGAGAGAAGAACGAACTGGACAAATTTATATACGCATAAAAAACCGTTTAGAACAATTTTAGAACAATGGATTTTGCCGAAAAACTAAGTTGTTGGTAATACAGAAGAAAGAAAACGGAGAGGGAGGGATTCGAACCCCCGGCCCGAGCAAGTCGGGCGCCGCATTTCGAGTGCGGTGCATTCGGCCGGACTCTGCCACCTCTCCATTTTGTGATGCGATAACCTATATTTATTACATTTCGTTGTCAAGTTTCTATCTATTTAGTCAAATGGAGCTTTTCCAGAATTGGATTGTGTTTTTTAATTTTCGGTGTTAAATTTTCGCTTTTAGAATTAATTTTTGGTATCGGATATGGATATACGAAAAAAGCTGTATCAGTTAGAAAACATAAGTGACGAATTTTTTGGCTTTCATCCGGATTGTAAGGTAATTGTGGATTTAAGAGGTCAGTCTGCGGGTAAAGCGGATGCTCAAAATAAAGTTATCCGGTTGAACAGAGATTTTCTTTATCATTACCCGGAGAAAATGGTTAATGAAGTTTTACCCCATGAATATGCACATATTTTATCCTATGAAATTGACAATAAATGTGGCATCAGAAATAAGCCGCATGGTTCCACCTGGAAAAAGGTTATGAGCGTTTTCGGTTTAGCACCAAAGAGAACCCACGACTTTGATATTAAAAAAACTTATGTTAGAAATATGAAATATTTTTTATATGTCTGCGGATGCAGCAAGCATCATCTTAGTGCCATAAGGCATAACAGAAGTGAAAGAAGCCGAGGAAAATTTTTTTACAGCTGCCGGATTTGCGGCAAAAGATTGAAATACGTTGAACCTTTGAGGACTGAAAATGAATGAGATTCTTATATTTCTGATTTTTATCGTTATTTTAATATTGTTTTTTCTTTTTCTGGCTTTCAGTCTTTTTTGGGGAGCTATTGTTATGGTTATCACTGCCGTTGTGGGTTTCTTTACTGCTCCATTTGACAAAGAGGATGATCTCAAGATTATCCGTCCTCAAAATAAGTCTGCTATAATATGTATTGATTCCGATACTAAAAATTTATACCGATTTGAACTGGGCGAATATATAATTGAAATGAACAAGTCCAGCGGTGATAAATATATCATTACCAATAATGACAAACGTTTTAAGATAAGTGAGTGTTTTTATGCCGATAATGAAAAATACTTGTGATTAATAAGGAGGAGTGATGTCTGTAATTGGTGAAGTTCAGAAAAATAATACGGAAAAGTTTGTGGTTGAGGCAAAGGAGTACAAGGGCAAGAACTTTGTTGATGTACGAATTTACTATCTCGACAAAGAGAGTGACGACTGGAAACCCACCAAAAAGGGGATAACACTTACGAAATACACCTATGAGCCTTTACTGAAACTAATTACGGAAGCTTATCAAAAAATTCAGTAAAGAGACTTCCATAAGTAAGGAAGCGCGGCTTCAGCTTGTGCGAAAATGGGTATACGTGCCAAAATTGTTTTGAAAAAACATTATTGTAGGCATGGCGTCGCTAAAGCGCCACTTCCAAAAGCGTAAAAAGAGATATTTTTTAAAGCTCTCACAAATAGGTATCAGATTTGTTCTGAATTCAGTGATTTCTTGACAGCCTGAGTGATTTCGACACTTTTGCCCGGAAGGTTTCTGGAAGAAAGAAAATCTGAAACAGCAAGAAAAAGATTTTTGTATAAATCTTTAATGAAACTGTTCATTAGTACGGTGTTTTCATCTCCCATGGCCACACTTTCCAAAGCCTGTTTACATTTTGAAGCGCTGGTGGAAGTGACTGAGCGGCATAATATCGGTCTTACAGGATAAATACTGCAGCTTTCTTCGTCAGACAGGAAGATACAGGGTTTCCTGCAAACAATTCTCTCTTCATCATCGAGATTTTTTATCTGAAATCCGTAGCTGTCTATCTTTTGCTTAATAATATTTAACTGCTGATCGCTGAAGTTGGATTTTATGAAATGGTAAATATTATCCGATTCAGGAGGCAAAACAGGTATGTTGAGTATACAGCAGTACCCACAGCCTTTTTTGCAGTCTATATTTTCAAGAAATGCCTCCTCCCTGTTTTCCATAATTATTTTTTCCGCTTCAGGCAGCAGGTGTTGAAATCTCACTTCGGAAGGGCTGGATATTGTCTTTGAGTTTTCCAGATTTAAAAGTTTCAAAAAATGATTGTACAGTTCCTTCTCATCAACAGGCATAACAAATAATATCACAAGTTTATTATTAAGTTAACAGAGAATTTTTTTGGCACCCTCCCATTTTTTAGAGCTATGACAATACGCAGATATTGTTAGTACATAGATAGAGATCCCTCGGCTTCGCTCGGGATGACATAAATTGTTGTCATTTCGAACAAAGTGAGAAATCTCTGCCATATAAAACGACATAACGAATAAATATACAACTGTGTTTAATATTGGGATATCTTTATGAGCGAAAACCCCGATATTAAGATAAAGTATTGTCAAATAGCATAAGTACAAAAATTTTGGGAGGTTGCTAAAGAATTTTTTTTTGATCTCTCAATTTAAGAGATATGGCAGATAGGGAAGTAGTGAGATAGTGAGGAAGGGAAGTGGAGAGGTAAAGGTTGAGGAAGTTGATGTAACGAACGTTTAAAGTCTCGATTTTGAAAAAACAATTATTAAACCTATAACATTCTTTTTTTAAATATGAAAAACTCACTAAGCCGCCACTTTTTTGAAATCAAAAATTTTGAGAATTTTAAGAGAAAAAAGAGTGGCGGCACAGGGAATTGAACCCCGGACGCTACGGATATGAGCCGTATGCTCTAACCAACTGAGCTATGCCGCCGTATTCTGCTATATTAAAAAACCGGCCTTGCAGCCGGATTATAGGCTTGGTTGCGGGGGCCGGAATCGAACCAGCGACCTTCGGGTTATGAGCCCGACGAGCTACCAGACTGCTCTACCCCGCGTCAGCGAGTGCTAAATATACCGAAAATAATTTATTTGTCAACAATAAAATTTTTATTAACAGCATTCCAGGGCACATTATTTTTTTCCAAAACTTCTTTTACGGATTGTACGCACAGTTTAGCCATTTCCTTACGTGCAGTTACTGTTGCGCTACCTATGTGAGGCAGTAAAATAACATTGTCCATACTGAGAAGTTTTTTGTTTACCGAGGGTTCGAATTCATACACATCAAGACCTGCGTATGTGATTTCGCCGTTTTCCAGTGCTTCGGCAAGGTCTGATTCTCTTACAATTTCACCTCTTCCAAGATTGATAAAGACGGATGAGCTTTTCATTTTTTCGAATTCGTTTTTTGTAAACCGGTGTTTTGTGGATGTATTCAGAGGAGCAGTCACAACGAGGAAATCGGATTTTTCCAGCAGATGTTCAAAAGTCACATATTGAGCATCAATCAGATTCTCTTCATGTCTTTTTCTGCTTCTTGAGTTGTATATTATATTCATTTTGAAATTTCGCGCAAAATTCCCCAAAGTCTGGCCGATTTTGCCGAATCCGTATATGCCAAGTGTTTTGTTTTGTAAACCGTGTCCCAAAAAAAGTGTCGGCTCCCATCCTTTAAATTTGCCCTGCCGGACAAATTTGTCAGCTTCAACAATTCTTCGTGCGGCGGAAATCATAAGGGCAAACCCCAACTCGGCAGTGGCTTCTGTTAAAACATGGGGAGTATTGCATACTACGATATTTTTCTCCGAACAGTAATCTGTGTCAATATTGTTAAAACCAACGGCGTAGTTCGCCACAACTTTTAGATTTCCTGCATTTTCAAGCACCCTGGCATCGATTTTGTCCGAAAGCATGGAAATAACTGCATCAGCATCGTATAATTCCCTTTGCAATTCATCTTCGCTTAGAGGCTCAGAGGATTTGTTGTAGATTAGGTCATAGTTTTTGAAAGAGTCCTCTATGTCGAAGGGGAGTTTTTTCGTAACGATTATTTTTTTCATCTGTACTTTTTCCTTCTGAAAAGATCGGTACGTTTGGAAATAATTCTGTCCACAAAAAGTATTCCGTCCAAATGGTCAATCTCATGCTGCAGCAGTACAGCTTCGAAGTCTTCGGTTTCGATAACCCTGTCTTCGAAATTTTCATCCTGATACTGCACCATAACTTTTCGTGCACGGTTGACATTGCCCGTATAGTCCGGAACGCTCATGCACCCTTCTCTGAACTGCATTATCCCTTCCCATTTGACCACTTCCGGATTTATTAAAACAAGTTTTCCGTGATTGTAGCTGCATTTTTTATTTTTTGATGCATCAATTGCAATTATACGGTGGAGCGCACCTATCTGAGGGGCTGCAATACCTACGGAATGAGATGTGGCATCCATAGTGTCCGTGAGATCTTTTATTACATTTCTGATTTCATCGGTCAGTTCGGTGACTTTTTCACTGAATTCTTTTAACCTTTCATCGGGATAGACCAAAATCTCTTTTACAGCCATCGTTAAAACTCGTATGTCTCAATTTGTCTTATGTGAATATCCGTGCCCATCTGATCCGACAACGCTTTTAAAGGCATAGTCCATTCCTCTTCCTGATAATTTTCAGGAACAAGAATCTCAAGTACCATTATATAGATAGGCTTATTTTCTTTGCCCGCAACCTTTGTCTGTAAATCTATTACATTAATATTTTTACTTCTCAAATAATCTGTTACCTTGTATACAATCCCGGGCTTGTCGGATCCGTAAACGGAAACTACATAAGATAATCCTTCTGCAATTGTGGCATCAGAGCCGTTCATTTTCCGCACGCTGATTGAAATATCCTTCAGTTTGTCGAACATGCCCTTTATCTCTTCCTCGGTATAATCCTGCCTTGTGGCTACAATGAGAATCATTGAAAAGAAGCCTCTGAGCAGTGTTGAGCTGGAGTCCTCAAGGTTAAACCCGTTATCATACAGTACTTTGGAAACATCTGCCACTATGCCGTATCTGTCTTTGCTTACAAATGTTAAAGCAAAGTATTTTTTTTCTTTATCCGTCATTTTAACACCCCGCATTATGCTTCTTTTATTTATGAAGCGGTACGATTAAGTACCACATCCAGTGCAAAATTCAATAACAAATTAAGCATCGATTTGAGCCTGTAAGTAAGATGAAGATTGATTTTTACTGTACTTGACATCGCTATATTATAGTTTATTATAATCATAAATGAACAAAATAAAAGGTATATAAAATGTTTGAACTTTTTACAGATAAGGCAAGACGTGTAATTTTGTATTCAAGAGAGGAAGCTGAAAAGCTTCTCCAGCCTTATATAGATACCGAACATCTTCTTATCGGGATTCTTAAGGAAAGTACCGGTGTGTCCGCTGAAATTTTTAACAGAAGGGGCATCAATGTGATGCTTCTTATTTCAGATATTAAAAATATGACCGAAGAAGGTAAAAACCTTATGATAAAGGGTAGCCTTCCGTTCAGCCCTAACGCCAAAAAGGTTTTGGAATATTCCATTGAGGAAGCCAGAATCCTCAAACATAAAAATATAAATCCTGAGCATATTCTGCTGGGTATTTTAAAATTGAAAAAAGGCAAAGCTTCTGTAGTGTTGAAAAAGCTGGGTTTTGATTTGATTTCCATGAGGGATGAGGTAAGGTATTTATCCAAAGAGGAAAATACATCTACGAAGGTTGCCACACCAACACTTGATGAATTCGGCAAGGATTTGACGATACTGGCTTCTCAGTATCAACTTGATCCCGTAATAGGAAGAAATAAGGAAATTGACAGGCTGATTCAAATTCTCTGCAGAAGGATAAAAAACAATGCCGTTTTACTTGGTGAACCGGGAGTTGGGAAAACCGCAATCGTTGAAGGTCTGGCCCAGCGTATGGTTTCTGAGTCTATCCCTGAGATTTTAAAAGATAAAAGGCTCATTTCACTGGATGTGGGGACATTGGTTGCCGGCACAAAATACCGCGGACAGTTTGAAGAACGGATGAAAAATATTCTAAAAGAGATTGAGAGTGCTGAAAATATAGTTGTTTTTATAGATGAGATTCACACAATAGTCGGAGCGGGTGCAGCAGAAGGTTCTGTTGATGCATCCAATATGCTTAAGCCGGCATTGGCAAGGGGCACGCTCCAATGCATAGGGGCAACAACACTTAGTGAATACAGAAAACATATGGAAAAAGACGGTGCTCTTGAGCGCCGTTTCCAATCGATTATTGTGGATCCGCCCGACAGCGGAGAAACTTTTGAAATCCTGAAAGGTTTGAAACGCCAATACGAAGATTTTCATAAGGTTTTTATACCGGACGATGTCCTAAAGGAAACGGTTTATCTGACTGACAGATATGTGACAGATAAATTTCAGCCGGATAAAAGTATTGATGTGATAGACGAAACGGCTTCAAGAGTAAAACTCGGGCACAGCTTAATGCCGGATGATTTGCAGGAGCTGAAAAGTCAGATTGATTCATTAAAGCAAAAGAGGAAAAAATATATTGATACTGACAATTTCAACCAGATAGAAAGGTATTCATCCGAGATCGAACGTTACGGAGAGCTTTATCAGATGAAAGTTGAGGAATGGGAACAGACGGTGGATGACAACTGGCCAAGCCTTACTGTTGATAATGTGGCTGAAGTGGTCTCAATGATGACTGGAATTCCTGTCCAGAAACTGACAGAAGAGGATACACGCAAAGCTACAAACATCGACAAGGAACTGAAAAATTATCTGATAGGCCAGGATGAGGCGGTGGATACCGTTTCCAGGTCGATAAAAAGAAGTTTTGCCGGAATAAATAATCCGGAGCAGCCGATCGGTTCCTTTATTTTTTTAGGTCCCACCGGCGTCGGCAAAACGGAATTGGCAAAACGGATAGCTGAATCACTTTTCGGCAGTTCCAACGCAATGATCAGAATAGATATGAGTGAGTTTATGGAAAAATTCAATGTTTCCAGACTAATCGGTGCCCCTCCGGGGTATATCGGCTACAATGAGGGGGGTAAACTTACGGAAGCGGTGAGACGTAAACCTTACTCTGTTGTGCTGTTTGACGAAATTGAAAAAGCACACCCTGATGTATTGAATATTCTTTTACAAATACTGGATGACGGTTTTATCAACGATAATCTCGGTCATATGGTAAATTTTAAAAATACGATTATTATAATGACATCGAATCTCGGAACCAAGTCCACGCTTACGGACAAAAGCCTTGGATTTACCAACAATGCTTCGCAGGATATTGACTATAAAACATTCAGGAATAATTCACTCAGAGAGCTCAAGGAAAGATTCCCGCCTGAATTTATAAACAGACTGGACGGGCTTGTTGTTTTTAAACCGCTCTCAAAAGACGTTCTTTACGAGATTATTGATCAGCAGGTTGAGGAAGTTAATGCGCGAATTGCTAAATTAGGAAAACAGATCGTAATAAATGACGATGTTAAAGATTATATTCTTTCCAATGAATACGATTATCATTTTGGTGCACGTCCTATAAAAAGGCTTATTCAGAAACATATCGAAGACAAATTGAGTGAAGTACTTCTTGAAGGAAAGTATGCAAAGAGAAAAAAAATCAAAGTGATAGTTAACAATGGCAGAATCTCGTTCAGATAAAAAGATAGCTGTACTGGGAGCCGGTGCTGTCGGAAGTTTTTACGGCGGTATGCTTGCAAAAAGCGGTTTCGATGTTACGCTTATTGCACGCGGGAAACATCTGGAAGCTCTGCAGTCAAAAGGTCTTAGAATTGAAAGCTATAGATACGGGAATCTTGATCTGCAGGTCAAAGCTGACAGTAAGCTTAAGGGTGTTTACGATGTCATTATAGTTTCCACTAAATCCGAAGATACAGCTGCTGCGTGTGAAAATATCGGCAATCATCTGAATAAAAACGGTTTTGTTGTTTCTCTGCAGAACGGTGTTGATAATACAAAAACAATCTCGCAGTTTTTGCCTGTTGAAAAAATTATTCCATCAAGGATTTATGTTGGTTTAAGTGTCACTGCTCCGGGTGTTGTCAAACATTCTGCAGAGGGTATTCTCGGTTTCGGGGCGGCGGATAAAACGGATAAATCTTATGTTGATGCTTTTGAGAGGATATTGTCCGAAACAGAGCTTGAGTATAAAGTGGAAGAGGACATACTTCAGGCACAGTGGAAAAAACTTTTATGGAATCTGGCATTTAACCCCCTTTCTGCACTTCTGGAAAGCACCTGCGGCAAACTTTCACACGATGAAGAGATCAATGACTTAATGCATAAAATTGTTGAAGAGGGCGTAAGGGCTGCCCGTTACAGGGGTGTTGACGTACCTGAATCATATGCCGTTAGTATACCGGATAGAATAAAAGGGCTGGAAAATTTTAAAACCAGTATGCTGCAGGATATAGAAAAGGGAAAAAACCCCGAAATAGACGGAATAATTCTCCCTGTAACTACAACATTGAACGAGCACGGACAAAATGCTCCATATTGTGAAACAATTTACAAATCTTTGAAATTCAAATACGGAAAAAAGTTTATTTATACACCTAAACTGACAGTGGATATGATAGTTGAAAATGAAGCGGGTGAAATATTGCTTATAAAAAGGAAAAATCCTCCGCACGGATGGGCTTTGCCGGGCGGATTTGTGGATTACGGTGAAAAAGCGGAAGATGCTGCTGTGAGAGAGCTTGCTGAGGAGACGGGCATATCAGTTTCGGTAAACAATATTAATTTGCTTGGGGTTTATTCCGATCCTTCAAGGGATCCCCGCGGTCATACAGCCAGCGTCGTATATTATGTGAAGGCAAATGCTATAGCTGAAGCTGCTGATGACGCTAAAGAAGCCTCGTTTTTTGCTAAAAATAATATCCCTGAAGATATAGCTTTTGATCATAGGAAGATACTTGATGACTATTTTGGCAAGTTTAGCGTAAGGCGTGAGATGTAAAGCGTGAAGCGGGGGTATTAAGGTTATTATAGCCAACTGAAGTAAATAGTTATTTTTTGTTATTCATGGTTATTCAAAGTCCCAACCACTCCACCAATATACTAATACACAAATTAACCAATTCACAAATATACCACTCCACCAATACACCAATAGATTGCTACACTACTTCATAAAACAATAAGTTACGTATGCGGAAATATAGAAATCATAGTATTCAAACTTCTAGTTTTTACTTTCGGTACTTTTTTCCTGTATTATTATATGAAATGAGTTTCCGCCCCATTCGTTTGTTTTCAGCTTTATAACACCTTCATACAGTTCAACAATATGTTTGACTATCGAGAGCCCGAGCCCTGTTCCTGATTTTTCCTTGTTTCTGGATTTAGAACAGGTGTAAAATCTTTCAAAAATCCGCTTTTTATCTCCTTCAGCGATTTTCGGTCCCTCGTCGTCAACCGTTATATGCAGCTGACCGTTCTTTTTATGAACAGTTACCCCGATTCTTTTACCGTCACTGTATTTGATTGCATTGTCAACGAGATTGGTGATGACACTTTGCAGGTGCTCATTGAAGAAGTTCACCTTTGTACTATCAAAATGAAAAGATATATCTTTGTTTTCAACATTTGCATAAAGCATCTGCATGTTTTCTTTAAGCTCGGACAAATCCACCGGTTCTGAAATTTCAAAGTTTTCACCTAAGGATTCAAGCTTATGAAGCTCCACGATGTCGTTGATCAGTTCATTTAACCTGTTGGTGGAAGAGTAAATTGTTTGGAGGAATTTTTTTCTGGTTTGATCATCAAGATCATCATTTAGCATAAGTGTTTCCGCATAATTCATAATCATTGATATAGGGGTTTTAAGCTCATGGGATATGTTTCCGGTAAGCTCCGCTTTAAAAAGCTGGTATTTGATTCGGTCGGTCACATCATGTAATACGGTTAGCTTCTGGTCATTCATCGTATTAACATAAACTTCAAAAATACGCTCCCGGAAAGGGAACTGAGCCCTATTTACCGTATCATTTTGAAGTATTTCATCGAAAAAGTCTATTAACTCGGCATCGTTAAGAGATTCCAGCAGATTGTCATCCTTTTTCACATCTGTGTCAAAAAGTGTCTTAAAGCTTTCATTAATATGTATTACTCTATTGTTGGTGTCTGTCAGAAGTATCCCTTCATCCATAATGGAGAAAATGTGTTCAAGTTTTTCCTGTTCCGCTTTGAGTGTGTTTTGTTTATTGAGCATTACATGAAATATTTTATATATAAGAGCAGCGATTTTTGCCATTTGAGGATCTCTGAATTTCGGAAAGTGAATGTTTGTTTTCCCTTTTTCAACATTTTCTGCAATATAATTCAGTCTCTGGATGGGAAGGGATAATTTTTGGGCTAGAAGTGCCACAATAATGACAATCGTTACCAACAGGACAGTAAAAACGGCAGTCATCTGCATCGTAATGCTTTCTTCGAGCATTTTAATATAAGAGAGAGGGTAGGCAATCCGTAAAACATTGCTGTTAGTGAGCTTCCCGGCGTAATAAAAGAGTTTTTCATTAAGCGTTTTGCTGTATCGAATTACGGTTCCGCTTCCTGTCTTTAATGCTTCTTTTATTTCCGGTCTGTCAGCATGATTATCAAGCTGGTCTATTTTTTCATATGCAACCGTTGACTCTAGAATAACTTTACCGTTTTTATCTATTAGTGTGAATCTAAGGTTTGTCTTATCGCTGATTTCCGCGTATTTGCTGTAGATTAAATAATTTTTCCCGGAAACTGAGGCGAAATCATCTTTTACGATAAGCCATTTTTGTTTTGTGTCCTTGACAAGCTGCTGTTTTGTTTCGCTGATAACATTCTTTTGGATTATCGTAAATCCCACTATCACTGCAATAAATATCGGTATGCTTATAAGCAGAAAAAATCTGATAAATGTTTTCATTTGCTATTCGACCTTATAACCAATTTTTGGAATAGATTTAATTAAATCTCCCTTTTCCCCCAGTTTCTTTCTCAGTGAAGAAATATGGGAGTCCACTGTTCTTGTAAAAACATCCGATTCGTAGCCCCACACCGTGCTTAGCAGCTGGTTTCTTGTAAAAACCCTTCGGGGATGTTTAAGAAAAAGTGTTAACAGTTCAAATTCCTTATGTGTCAATGTTATTTCGGAATTGTTACAGTATACCCTGTAATTGTTTTGGTCGACCAAAATATTATTATATTCAATAACTTTTTTATCTGTCATTGCCGGTGAGCGTTTCAACATTACCCTTATTTTTGCAAGCAGTACTTTTATACTGAACGGCTTTGTCAGATAATCGTCAGCCCCGGCTTCCAGCAGACGCACAATATCGTCTTCACTGCTTTTGGCGGAAATTATAATTACGGGAATATCGTGATATTTGGGATTGGAGCGTATTAGATTGAGAAACTGTCCGCCTTTAAGGCCGGGCAGCATTATATCCAGCAGGATTATTTCAGGGATAAAATCTTCAATAATAATCAATGCGTCATTGGCGTTATCAGTATCAACAACTTCATGACCGGCTTTTTTAAGATTAAATGTAATTATTTCTCTTAGAGAATGTTCGTCCTCTATGAGCAGTATGTTACTCATTTTCCTCCTCTAAAAGTTTCTCAATATCCTTATCGTCAAAGATAGTGTGTTTTATAATTTTTCCGGTAACCATGAAGTAAACCATTTCTGCAATGTTTGTTGCATGGTCAGCAATTCTTTCGAGACTTCTGGTGATGAACATCAAAGAGATGGCTCCCTTGGTTTTTCTTATATCTTCGGCAATATATGTTATCAACTCCCTTAATATCTGTCCGTGAAGGTCGTCTATATAGTCATCTTTTTTGATAACGTTAATGGCAAGTTTGATATCCTTCTCAAAGTAAGCTGTTACAGAATTCTTAACCATTGAAGATGCAGATTCTGCCATTTTTGGAAGATCGATGTAGGGCTTTACAGGTGGGATTTTATTAAGACGAATTACTTCTTTTGAAATTTCCACACAGTGATCGCCTATCCTTTCCAAATCGACAATTATTCTGAGAGCAGTTGTTATAAAGCGAAGGTCGACAGCTTTTGGCTCATACAAAGCCAGAGCTTTAAGACAGAACTCGTCAATTTCCGTATCATAAGCATCCACGTCATCGTCTCTTTTGATAATATCTTCAGCTAGCTCGGAGTTTCTTTCAACGAGGGATGAAATTGAGTCCTCTATCATTGATGTGGAAAGCTGACTCATTTTTGCAAGCATCTTTTTAAGTTCCAAGTATTCCATATCTATCTTTCTCATAAAACACCTCTGAATTCTTATGTTTATTATTATATCAGCTAAGTGTTCAATTCACAATGCACAATAGTAGCCTTATAATGCTTTTAAGGTATTATTGTTAAAAAAATGTCAAATAAATGTCAGCAAAATATAAAAAAATGTTATTACGGTATATTTATTATGTGAAATATGAAAAAATTGTTTCTCTATTGAACTCATCAGCGATATGTGTATCATAGTTTGAAAATTAATAAAGGAGAAGGTGAGTATGAAATTTTTTAAATTATCAGGAATAGTTATGCTGATAGCTGCTTTTGCGTTAACTGCTTTTGCAAAAGATGTGAAAGATGAGAAAGTGGCGGCGGTTGTGGAAGGAAAAAAGATTTATATGAGCGAAGTGAACAATGTACTGGAAAGTGTTATGGCAAGGCAGGGAATGCATTCTTCTCAAATAGATTTGAATTCGCCCAAGATGCAGCAGGTTAAAAAGTCCATTGTTGAAAATCTGGTTAACAGAGAATTGCTGATGCTGGCTTCTCTGAAAAACAAACCTGAGGATCTGGAGAAAAAAGTTGAAGAAGAGTACAATCGCGTTAAATCCCGCTTTAAAAATGATAAAGACTTTGAAAATGCGCTGGAAAAGAACCAAATGGATTCAGCTCAACTGAAAGAACAGCTTAGAAAAAATGTCCTTCTGGATTCGTATGTTAAGAACATTGAATCCGGCATAAAAATAAGTGACAAGGAAGCCAAAAAATATTATGAAAATAATAAAGACAAGTTTAAACAGCCTGAAAAAGCCAAAGTTTCACACATCATTTTGAGAACAGGCGAAAAAGCAAAATACGAAAAGCCTGAAAAAAAGATAAACGAAATTTATAAAGAAATTAAAAACGGCAAATCTTTTGAGGAAATGGCTAAAAAATATTCGGAAGACGGCAGTGCCAAGAAAGGCGGAAACTTGGGATATATTCAGAAAGGCAGAACTGTTCCCTCATTTGAAAAAGTGGCTTTTGATACGAAAGTAGGGAATATCAGCGAGCCATTTAAAACGAAATTCGGCTATCACATTCTTAAAGTAACGGATAAGCAGGAAGCCGGACAAAAAACTTTTGATGAAATGAAGAGCAGCATTAAAGAAGTGCTGAAAAATCAAAAAATGAAAGAAAAGTTAAATGCAAAACTCAAAGAGCTCAGAAGCAAATATGATGTGAAGATAAACTTATAAGCTATAAAGAAGCCTTTATGCGTGATAACGTGATGCGTAATGCGTTATGCGTAAGACGTGAGATGTGAAATGTAAAATGTAAAAGGTTATGTTGTTAAAAGTTTAATGATACAAAAAAACCCTCCGAACGGAGGGCTTTTTTATTTTAATAGTTTTCAGCAAGCAGTTCAAAGTGTTCTATAGGATGAGCGCAGGCGGGGCAAGTTTCAGGAGCTTCATCTCCTTCATGAATATAACCGCAGTTTCTGCATTTCCACAGCGTTTTGCTGTCTTTTTTAAATACTTTTCCGTTGTCTACATTCTCAGCCAGTTTAAGATATCTTTTTTCATGAGCCACTTCAACTTCTGCAATTTTTCTGAACTGATGGGCAATTTCAGGAAATCCTTCCTCATCTGCCACTTTGGCAAATGTCGGATAAAGATCCGAATGTTCTTCATTTTCACCTGCTGCAGCAGCTTTCAGGTTTTGGTATGTGTTACCCAGTGAGGCAGGATAATCTGCAGTTATCTCAACAGGGATGGGCTCTTCCAATCCAAGATTGTCCGTAACATGCTTGTAAAACCTTTTTGCATGTTCCTTTTCATTTTCCGCTGTTTCCAGGAAGATTGCCTCAATCTGTCTGTAACCTTCTTTTTTTGCAATGCCTGCAAAATAAGTGTAACGGTTCCTTGCCTGGGATTCTCCTGCGAAGGCTTTCATCAAGTTTTCCAGAGTTTTTGTGCCTTTAAGACTCTTAGCCATTACTTCCTCCATTAAAATTATTTATGTTAAATCATACCATACATATTGTATACAATCAACAATCTTTTTTAGAATGGCTCAAATTTAAAACCTATTGCTTTAATAGGATAAAGTATTAAATTAAATGTATCTAATATTTAAGTGGAGGTTTATATGACTACTGTTTATGTTGTTTTTTACAGTTTATACGGACATGTTTACAGGATGGCAGAAGAAGTTGTAAAAGGCGTAAAAGAAGTGGAAAATGTCGATGTGAAACTTTTCCAGGTTCCGGAACTGATGAGCAAAGAGCAGATTGAGGCAGCAGGTGCAAAAGAAGCCAAAGAATCTTTTGCTCATGTCCCTGTTATTGAGCCGGATATGCTTGCTGAAGCTGACGGTATAATTTTTGGTACACCCACCAGATATGGAAATATGGCTTCTCAAATGAAAAATTTTCTCGACCAGACCGGCGGCCTTTGGATGAATGGGGCACTTGTTGGAAAGGTGGGAAGTGTCTTTGCATCAACTGCTACCCAGCATGGCGGACAGGAGACAACGTTGACCAGCTTTCATACAGTTCTTTTTCACCACGGAATGATAGTTGCGGGTGTTCCTTACTCTTGTGGAGAACTGATGAATATGGACGAAATCACAGGCGGTGCACCCTACGGGGCCACAACCCTTGCAAATACTGACGGTTCAAGGCAGCCTACGGCAAATGAGCTTGCCATTGCCCGTTTTCAGGGTAAACATGTGGCGGGAATTACAAAAAAGCTGCATTCTTAAAATCTGTATCAGCTGCGGAACCCTCTCCCGGGTTCCGCTTATCTGTTTGTGATTGAGATATTGTTATCCTTTATTTTCATATAATATTTAGTACTTATATGTTTAAAGTTGCTTGTGCCGCCTTTGACGTTAAGTTTAAATTTTTCGGTTTCCGGCCTGAAATGTTTTATTGTTTTAAAAATGCTTAAAAGCATTCTGTCTTCGTGGTAGCTGCTGCTTTCGCCTGAATTTTTATCAAAAGTAATATCTATATAGCAGATATTGTTATCGAAACTTACAGAATTGAATACCACAGATGACGGGACTTCCGTAGAATAGCCCTTAAACTGCCGGGGAGACTTCAGGTGGTTGAGAGCTTTAATAATACGGTTTTCTTCACTGCTTACGGGATTGATAAAAAGAGATTTTGGAGCCGGATTAAAAGTTTCATCGTCGATAAAGTATACCTTTTCCAGTCCGCTTATATAGAAATATGTTACAGATAAAAAAACAAGTGCTATAAAAGAGATAATAATTGTAATTTTTCCAAACCTGCTCATATTATGAAAATAGCACAAATTGCCTGTAAAAAAAAGTATTTATATGACGGTTTTAATCTGCTAAATTCATCGGCATTAAAACGTTTGCAGTAATTTTTAATTCAAGTTTCGCACTTCGTTTTGTTATTGCGAAACCCTGTGGAAACAGGGTTGTGGCAATCTCAAAACAAGAAAAGCAGAGAGATTGCTTCGTCGTTTTCACTCCCTGCCCTGTTAAGTGCCACAGGCAATCAGCGAAGCTGATATTTAACAGGGTGAACAAAGACGTGAAAAAAGTGTAAGTGCGAAACTTGAGTTTTTAAGATAAAAACATGTAAAATCATAAAGGACAAAAGAAGTTGAATATTTTTTAACTTTCTGGTATTAGGTGCACCTATGAAAAGACTAGATGAGCTAAGAAAAAATATTGATGCAATAGATGATGAAATACTGCATCTGCTGAACAAACGTGCGGAATATGTGATAGAAGTGGGTAAGATTAAGCAGAAGTCAAACAGGCCGCTTTATGTCCCGTCCCGTGAAAAGGCAATATATGACAGACTTGTTAAAAAAAATCCGGGGCCTTTTCCCCCAAATGCTTTGAGAAGCGTTTTCAGGGAAATCATCTCGGCTTCACTTTCTCTGGAAGAGGTTCAGAAAATTTCCTATCTGGGCCCTGAAGGAACATTTACGCATCTGGCAGGGATTAAACATTTCGGACTTTCTTCCAAAATGATTTCGGCAAGAAGCATCCCGGAGGTTTTTGAGGATGTGGAGAAAAAAAGAGCGGATTACGGGGTTATACCCATTGAAAATTCACTGGAAGGTGTCGTGAATCATACCCTCGATATGTTCATGGATTCAGATTTGAATATATGCGGAGAAATCTTTATAGAGGTTAATCACAATCTTATGAATAAATCCGGGGTTTTCGAAGATATCAAGCGTATTTATTCCCACCCCCACGCTATTGCCCAATGCCGCAACTGGCTTAACAATAATGTCCCCCATATTCAGGTTTTTGAGGTGGAATCCACTGCAAAGGCGGCGGAGATGGCTGCAAAAGACTCTTCCGCAGCTGCAATCGGCTCTGAAATGGCTGAAATTGTATATTCTTTAAAGGTTGTGCATAGAGGAATAGAGGATTTTGCTAACAATTTTACCCGCTTTCTGATTATCGGCGATGTCAAGCCCGAAAAAACCGGCAATGACAAAACTTCCCTTGTCTTTTCAGTTACACATGAAGCGGGCTCACTTTATTCGGCTCTGAAGGCTTTTGCCGACTCTGATATCAATATGACGAAAATCGAATCCAGACCTTCAAAACTTAAAACGTGGGAATATGTTTTTTATGTGGATATAGATGGACATATAAGTGATCCGATGATAAAGAAGGCGATTGACAGTTTTGCCTGGAATGTATCTTTCTTTAAAATTCTGGGATCTTATCCGAAGGGGGAAAAATGACGGACTTTGAGAAATTAGCAGGTGAAAACATATCAAGCTTGATTCCTTATAAACCGGGCAAGCCGCTTAAAGAACTTGAGAGGGAGCTCGGAATTTCAGAAGCCATAAAACTTGCATCAAATGAAAATATGATGGGTGTGCCTGAGAAGGCTAAGCAAGCTGTGAAAGAGCACCTTGATGAAATGAATTTTTATCCTCTTGGCGATGCTTTCTATCTTAAGAAAAAACTGGCACGAATGCTGAGTGTTTCGCCGGAGCGTCTTATTTTCGGCACAGGCTCCAACGAAATTATAGAACTGCTTATCAGGACGTTTACCAAAGAGGGCGAATCTATATTGTCCTATTTTCCCAGTTTTTCTGTGTACGGAATTATCGCCAAAGCTGCCGGTATAGAATGCAAATGGGTACCGGTAAAAGACGATTTTTATGTGGATTTTGATAAAATCAAGGAAGCTATGGATGAATCTGTGAGAATTGTTTTTCTGGCCAATCCTAATAACCCGACAGGTACTTATATCTCAGCTGAGCAGCTGGAGGATTTTATCGAATATGTGGACGAGAATACACTCATAGCTCTTGACGAAGCTTACGTGGAATACGTGGATGCACCGGATTTTCCCAATACATTTAAACTGCTTGAAAAATATCCCAATCTGATTTCGATGCGTACATTCTCCAAAGCTTACGGACTGGCGGGATTTAGAATAGGCTATGCAATCGGTCACGAAAAATGTATTGATATGCTCAACAGGGTGAGACAGCCGTTCAATGTCAATATGGTAGCCCAAATCGCTGCAGAAGCTGCTCTGGATGATAAAGATTTCCTCAGAAGCTCTATAAAAAATAACCGTGAAGGTAAAAGATACCTTTACAAAGAATTTGAGCGGCTGGGTCTGAAGTATATTGAAACACAGTCAAATTTTATTCTGGTTAATGTAGGAGATGGTGAAGAGGTTTTTAATAAACTGCTTACCGAAGGTGTTATTGTGCGTTTTCTCGGACAGGCTCTAAAGGAATATGTCCGGGTCACCATAGGAACACCGGAGCAGAATAAAATCTTTATAGATAAGCTGAGTAAGGTCCTGGAGGGATAATTATGATTATTGTATTAAAACCTGAAGCCACCGCAGAAAACAGGGATTTTGTTGTAGACAGACTTAAATCTCTGGGCTTTCAGACACATATTTCCGAAGGTGAAGAGAGAACGATTATAGGAGCGATAGGTGATGAAAGGCAGCTGAGAGACAGACCGCTGTCATCACTTCCCGGCGTGGAGAAGGTTGTACCTATCCTTAAACCTTATAAACTTGTGAGCAAGGATTTTAAGAAAACCAATTCTGAAATATCGATTAACGGTATTAAGATTGGGGGTAAACATACGACTGTTATGGCGGGACCGTGTTCCGTTGAAAACAGGGAGATGCTGTTTGAAATAGTGGATAAAATTTATGATGCCGGAGCAAGAGTGCTCAGAGGCGGCGCTTTTAAACCGAGAACTTCTCCTTACTCTTTCCAGGGACTTGGTGAGGAAGGACTGAAATATCTGAGAGAAGCTGCGGATTCAAAAGGCATGTTGGTTGTTACGGAACTTATGGATCCCCGGGATATAGATTTGATCTGTAAATATGCAGATATCATTCAGATTGGTGCGCGAAACATGCAGAATTTCAGACTTTTGAAGGAAGTCGGTAAATCAGGTCATCCGGTACTTCTTAAAAGAGGGATGTCGGCTACAATAAAAGAGTTTCTTATGGCTGCCGAATATATTGCATCTGAAGGCAATCTGGATATAATTCTGTGTGAGAGGGGTATAAGAACATTTGAAACAGAAACGAGAAATACGCTGGATCTTTCAGCAATCCCGGTAATTAAAAATGCGTCCCATTTGCCTGTTGTCGTAGACCCCAGCCACGGCACCGGGAGGAGAGATTGTATCCTGCCTATGGCACAGGCTGCAATTGCGGCGGGAGCCGACGGTCTTATTATCGAGGTACACCCCAATCCGGCTGAAGCAATGAGTGACGGAGACCAGTCGATTACTCCGGATGAATTTGCAACACTGATGAAGAGGATTAAGATAATTTCTGCCACTTTAGAGAGGCATCTGGAAGAATAATGCCTGAAAAGATAGGAATAATTGGTCTCGGCCTGATAGGCGGTTCTCTGGCGAAAGCTTTTAATAAGGCAGGTATAAAAGTTTACGGTTACGATAAATCCATTGATTCAATCTCTTCGGCAGTTGAATGTGGTATTTTTGAAGGACTTACCGATGATATGGATGAGTTTCTGAGCTTTGAGCCCGCTATTATTTACATCGCCGTGCCGGTTAATGCCGGGATAGAAGTTTTACACGAGCTTGGGAGCAAAAATGTAAAAACGTTAATAACCGATGCCTGCAGCACGAAAACTACTATCTGCTCTGAAGCACGAAAACTTGGTCTCAATTTCTGCGGCGGACATCCGATCGCGGGAAAAGAGGTTTCCGGATTTGCCAATTCTGAAGCGGAGCTTTTGAAAGGTGCACTTCATATCTTAACAGATGGTGATGAGATAACTGTGGATGTTCTTAAAAGACTGCATGAAAAAATCGGAATGAGTGTAAAAGTGATGAATGCAGAATACCATGACGAAATATTCGGTGTAGTCAGCCATTTTCCCCATCTTATCTCTTTTGCTCTGATGGAACTTATTCTTAAAAAAGATAAAAATCTCCTTGAATATACAGGCGGAGGGTTTAAGGATTTCACCCGGATTGCCGCCAGCGACCCTGTAATGTGGAGCGATATTTTCAGTGATAATAGTGAACATATAAATAATGTTATCGATGAATACATAGCTATTCTTAATGACTGGAAACAGCAGATTAATAAAAAAGAAAAATCGGTTTTGATGAAGAAAATCCGTCATGTAAGCTCGGCAAGGCAGTGTTTATATGAAAACATTTAAGAAAATTGACTCCCTGAAAGGAGAAATAACAGTTCCCCCTGATAAGTCAGTAACGCACAGGGCTTTTCTTTTATCCCTGATGGCGGAAGGTGTGAGTTATGTATCAAATCCCCTCTTATCCAGAGATACACTGAGTACAATGTCTGCTGTGGAAATGCTGGGCGGGGAAGTGACAAAAAATGAAAACGGCTTTAAGATACAATCACCCGGATTCAAGTGCTTTAAAGAACCTTCTGATATTATAGATTGCGGCAACTCGGGTACAACAGCCCGCCTGATTACAGGAGTGCTTGCTCCTCAGGGTAAGTTATTTATTTTAACGGGTGACGATTCACTCAAAAAAAGGCCTATGGACAGGGTAGTTGCACCATTAAGCCGGATGGGTGCGAAAATTTACGGCAGACAGGATAACAGGCTGCTCCCCTTAGCGGTTACTCCTGCAAGAATGTTTTCATCTGATATAAAAGCCGCCGTTAAAAGTGCTCAGGTTAAAAGTGCTGTTCTGCTTGCCGCTTCTCAGGTTGATGGAAAAAGTTCGTATACGGAAACAACACCCACACGCAACCACTCTGAAATTATGCTGCGTCAATTCGGATGTGATTTGACCGTAGATAAAAATATTATAACGGTAAACGGCGGAGGAAAACTCTTGCCCTCCGAAGTAAAGGTACCAGGGGACTTTTCATCTTCAGCTTTTTTTCTTTCAGCTGCGCTGATGTTTGAAAACAGTGAAGTTGTTATTAAAAATGTTGGTTTGAATAAAACACGCACAGGTCTGCTGGATGTACTGGAAAGCTTCGGTGTGAAATTTGATGTGGATTTGAAAAACGGCGAAGACGGGGAGCCTTTTGGTGATATAAGTATCAAATCCCAAAATGTGCAGGGCGGTAAAATTTCCGGAGATATTATAGCAAATGTTATTGATGAAATTCCGGCTATTGCTGCTTTAGGGCTTTTTGCGGATAAACCGGTGGAGATAAGGGATGCCGGTGAGTTGAGGGTTAAGGAGTCCGACAGAATCAGTGCTTTGGTCTGTAATCTAAGCTCCCTCGGTGCTAAGGTGGAAGAGTTTGATGACGGATTAAAAATTTATCCTTTAGAATCTGTCAACATGAAAGCTGAACTTAAATCTTTTGATGATCACAGGATAGCAATGGTTAATATCCTTCTGTCCAAGCGTTTTGGTAACCTCCCTATTGACGATATAGCTTGTGTTGATGTATCTTTTCCTGAATTTCTCCAAAATATTGAAAAACTAGAGGTTACTTCTTGTTGAGAATTGCCATTGACGGTCCTGCCGGCAGCGGCAAGAGCACAATCTCGAAAATACTGGCTAAAAAATTAGGGCTGATATATATTGACACTGGAGCAATGTACAGAGCCTGTGCATATATATCTCTGGAATTCCATGTGAATGGAGATGCATTGGAAGAACTTGTCAGAGATACAGAGATTGACTTCTTGCAGAATGATGATACACAGAGAGTAATCCTGCTGCTTCAGGAGTCTGAATATGATGTAACCGAAGCTGTGAGAACACCTGAGGTTTCTGCAAAAGTCAGCGAAGTGGCTGCGGACAAAAAAATAAGAGAGATTCTGACAAAAAAGCAGAAAAAACTTGCTTCAAGAAAGAATGTTATTATGGACGGCAGAGATATCGGTACCGTAGTTATACCTGATGCGGAAGTGAAAATTTTTCTTAATGCCTCCGTTGATGAGCGATCCCACAGACGCTATGCTGAGCTTAAGGAAAAATACCCGGAGATAAGCTTTGATGAAGTAAAAGATGATCTTGTGAAAAGGGATGAAACCGACACCAAAAGACAGACTGCACCCCTTCTTAAAGCTGAGGATGCTGTAGAAGTCGATACCACCGGTTTGACTGTGGATGAAGTTGTGCAGGAAATAATGAAAATCGTAAATAAAAAAAGAGAGGCCGGGGAGAGCATTCAATGAAAATTTATCTGGCCGATTATGCCGGATTTTGTTTCGGTGTGGAAAGGGCTATAAATATCGTAAAAGAGCAGTCGCATATAAAAGATAATGTCAGGACATTGGGACCTATTATTCATAATCCCCAGGTTGTCAAACAGTTTGAAGACAACGGCGTTCTGGTGGAAAGAGATGCAGAGAAACTGGACTGCTCCCACTCTGTGGTTCTGAGATCTCACGGGATTACAAAAAGCACATATGAAAAACTGAAAAAAAATAATGTCGATATAATTGATGCCACATGCCCTTTTGTGAACAAAGCTCACGAAGAGGCTGCAAAACTTTCCGGAGACGGTTATGATGTAGTAGTACTGGGAGAGGCAGACCATCCGGAAGTAAAGGGGATTGTCAGTTATATAAAAGGAAAGTATCATATTATTTCCGATGAGAAGGATATAGAAAATATTGACCTTGATTCGAAAGTCGGGCTCATTGCTCAGACTACTCAGGACAGAGAGGTTTTTAACCGGGTGAGAAAGCTTCTGGAGACCCGTGCTAAAGAGCTTAAAGTGGTAAATACAATTTGCAATGCCACAAATCTCAGACAGCATGCTGCAAAAAAGCTTGCAAAGTCAGTTGACTTAATGTTAGTTATTGGTGGCAAAAACAGTGGAAATACAACTCGGTTATTCAAAATTTGCCGGGAACTCTGTACAAACACTTATCACATTGAAACGGCAGGCGAATTGACAAAAGATATGTTTGACAATGTTGAAAATATAGGTATAACAGCCGGAGCCAGTACTCCCGATTTTTTGATAGAAGAGGTCTTAGAATATATAAATGAGGTTAATGATGCAGGAGAACAATCTTAACAACGAAAACAATGACAACATCGAAAATTCCGAAATGGACATGAGCAATTTCGAGTCTATGCTTGAAGAATCTCTTACCACACCTGCCAGAGGGAACATTGTAAGGGGAAATATTGTTCAGATAAACGGCGATGATGTTCTGGTCAATATCGGTTTTAAAACCGAAGGAATTATCGATTTGTCCGAATTTAAGCAGGACGGTGAAGCAAACATAAATGTCGGCGATGAAGTGGAAGCTATGATTGTGGCGGAATCGGGCGGAGGCGGTCATGTCAGACTGTCAAAAAAGATGCTGCAATTCCAGGAAGACTGGCAGAACCTTCTTACATCCTACGAAAAGGAGAAGCCTGTTGCTGTTAAAATTGTCAATTTTAACGATAAGGGTTTTCAGGGAAAATTTGGCGAAGTTAATGTTTTCATTTTGAATAATCATATAGATACGAGAAACAGGGTGAAAAAATCTGACTTTTATCTGAATAAAGTGTTTAACTGCAAAATATTGAAAATCGACAGACGTAATAAAACTGCCCTTGCATCCAGAAAGCTGTACCTTATTGAATCCCACCAGGAGGAAAAGGAGAAGTTTTTTAAAGATGTGCAGGAAGGGGACAAACTGAAAGGTACTGTTAAAACCATCAAAAATTACGGAGCATTTGTTAATTTAGGACCTGTGGACGGCTTCCTTCATAAAAATAATATAAGCTGGGGAGTGGTAAAGCACCCAGGCAAACTTCTGGAAGTGGACGATCCTGTTGAAGTTAAGGTGTTGAATGTAGATCATGAAAATAACAAGATTGAAGTGGGCATAAAACAGCTTTCAGACGATCCCTGGAACAGCGTCAGGGAAAAATACCCGGAAGAGAGTGTTGTTTCCGGAAATGTTGTGACAAGGAAGCGTAAAGGCTATGTGATTGAAGTGGAGCCCGGTGTGGATGCTATTATCCCCGATGAAGAGCTTTCATGGGTTAAATCAGAAAAGGTTCAGCTGAACAGCGGCGACAGAGTGGAAGGTAAGGTACTGGGATATGATGATGAGCGTAAAAAAATAAAAATATCCCCGAAACTTCTCACAGACAACCCCTGGAATACACTCAAAGACAAACATCCCGAAGGCTCTGTAGTAAAAGGAAAAGTGGTTAATATTACAGATTTTGGAGTTTTCGTGGATTTTGGCGCTATGATAGACGGGCTTGTCAGAAAGAGCGATATTTCATGGACAAAGGACATTGATGATTTGAACAGCCTCTACAGTGTGGGTGATGAAATAGAAGCTAAAATTCTTAAAATTGACCCGAAACGGGAAAGAATCAGTCTCGGCGTTAAGCAGCTGGAGAAGGATCCATGGAGAGAAGCAGATAAAATTTTACCATCCGGCAAAGTAGTTGAAGCAGAAATTTCTGAAGTTAACAAAGACGGGGTTGAGGTTAAGCTGCCCAGAGAACTGAAAGGCTTTATTCCTGTAAAAGAGCTGGATGTGGAAAAAGTCAATCCTGAAGAGAAATTTAAAGCAGGAGAGACAATCAAAGCGGTTGTACTCAGAGTTGACAAAAGAAAGAGAAATGTTCTGCTGTCAGTAAAAAAATACAAAATGGATTCGGAAAAGAGAGAAGTGAAAGAATATATGAAGCAGTTTGACGCGGAGGATTCATCATTTAATCTTGGTAATCTTATAAAAGATCAGATAAAAGATATAGACAGTTGATTTAAAATGGTATATTTCCTGCTGTTTTTTATTTCGGCAGTTCTGGTTATTGTTTCAGGGATAAAACTGTCGGAATACGGCGATGTAATTGCTTTGAAAACCAAGCTGGGGCATAGCTTTGTCGGAATTACAATGCTTGCTCTTTTCACCAGCCTCCCTGAACTTATTTCTTCAATTGGTGCAGTAACTATTGTGGATGCTCCGGATCTGGCATTCGGTAATGTTTACGGCTCCAACGTTTTTAACATTTTTGTAATTTTTATTTTAGACTTTGTTTTCAGAAAGGGATCATTTTTTAAAGATGTAAGTATGTCCAATACAATTTCAGGTATTTATGGGCTGCTTATCATGGTCGTTACGTTTACCGGATTTGTTATAGGTTTCCCCGTAATCGGCTGGATTAGCCTTTTAAGTATTTTGACAGTATTTGTTTTCTTTATTTCCCTTTACAATGCCTATAAATCTTCGGCAATAGAACTTCTTCCCGAAGAAGGGAGTGTTCCCGAGATTCCTCTTAATAAAGCGCTATATATGTTTTTGTTGAATGCTACTATTATTGTTTTTGCCGGCCTTCTTCTGAGCAAAAGTGCAGATCAGGTTGCAATTATAACAGGTCTCGGACAATCTGTGGTGGGCGCTCTACTGCTTGCACTGGTGACGAGTCTGCCCGAACTGGCTTCCTGTTATGGTGCAGTAAAAGTAGGCGCTACAAATATGGCAATCGGTAATCTGTTCGGATCAAATGTTTTTAATATGTTTATCATTCCTGTTATTGACATTTTTTACTTCAAAGGCAGTGTATTTGAATTTGTTGAGCCCGCCCATCTGTTTACCGGCTTGATTGCATGTATAATGTCATTAATAGCTTTACTGGGGATTAAACAGGATAAGTTTTCAAAATTTCGTGTGGGTCACTTATCTGTTTATTCTGTTTACATTTTAGCTGTATATATAGTATACTTGTTTGTTACTTTGAATTAAAAAGGGGAACAGGTGTCAAAAAAGAGGGTACTTTCAAAAGTATTTAGTGCTGTATTGGTTTTACTGGTAATTATTTTTTTCATTAACGCTATTGTAAGCTATACCGGTATAGACACCAAAAATCTGACAAATCCCAAAATCGTAGTTATAAAACTTGAAGGTATTATCCTTAACTCGGATAAGTTCCTTAATGCCTATAAAAAGTTTCATGATAATCCGAATGTGAAAGGTTTTTTGATCAGAATTAACTCACCAGGCGGTGCCGTTGCCCCCAGTCAGGAAATATACCGTATTTTGAGAAAAATTGACAAGCCTGTTTATGTTAGCATGAGCACACTTGCTGCCTCAGGCGGTTACTATGTTGCTGCTGCCTCTGATAAGATTTTTGCTCTTGATGGCACTTTAACAGGGAGTATCGGTGTTATAATGAAGTTCACCAACTTAAGCGGTCTTTATGAAAAAATAGGTGTGCAAATAGAAACGATAAAGAGCGGCAAATTCAAGGATATCGGAGCTTCCAACAGGAGTTTGACGGAGGCTGAGCGCAAAATTCTGCAGAATACCATTGATCAGGTGTACGAAAGTTTTATCCACGATATTTTAAAAGCCAGGAAAATCAAGGAAGAGAAGCTGAGAACGTATGCTGACGGAAGGGTAATAACGGGTAAAAAAGCTCTGGAAATAGGTTTGGTGGATGAAATAGGCGGCTTTTATGATACCGTGGAAAGTTTGAAGAAGCAGATAGGGGTGAAAGATATAGATTTGTACTATTACAATGAGAAAGAAAATGTTCTGGATAATCTCTTAAATGGAATGACGGAAATAAAAAACCTCTTTACGGCAGATAAAGGCTACAAACTCTATTATTTGAACGACAATCTTTAATAAATTAATGTATATTACTTTTTGAAAAATTCCATATAAGAGCCGTTATTGGTTTAATTTATCAGGGAAAGTTATGTTTACAAAAATCAGCAGTTCACACCTTGTGGGAATAGAATCCGTATGTGTTGATGTGGAAGTGGATATAAAAAGTATGGGTATGCCCTCTTTTACAGTGGTAGGGCTGGCTGAAGGAGCTGTACGCGAGAGCAGGGAAAGGGTGAAGTCTTCCCTTAAAAATCTCGGATTCAATCTATTTTCCAATGCCATTACGGTAAATCTGGCACCTGCCGATTTTAAAAAAGAGGGGACTCATTTTGATCTGCCTATGGCCATTGGGTTACTCAAAGCATTCGGAATAATAGATGCAAAACTTGACGATACCGTTTTTATCGGAGAATTATCTTTAGATGCCAAATTAAGAGGGGTTAACGGAGTTCTGCCGATGGTCATAGATGCAGCCGGTGCCGGCTTTAATAAGGTGATTCTGCCGGAGGAAAATGCAGAGGAAGCCAGTGTGGTAAGCGGAATGGAGGTGTTCGGATTCAGCACTTTTTCAGATGTACTGAGATTTTTGCAGGGGGAATTGGAAAAAGAACCTTTTGAAACCAATATAGATGATTATTTTGCTGAAGCCAGGAAATTCAGCCTGGATTTTGCAGATGTCAAGGGGCAGTTTTTTGCAAAAAGAGCAGCTGAAATTGCTGCGGCCGGTATGCATAATCTTCTTTTTATCGGTTCTCCCGGCAGCGGCAAAACAATGATAGCCAAAAGAATTCCTTCCATTCTGCCTGTAATGACTATTGACGAGGCGATACAAACGACAAAAATCCACTCGGTTGCCGGTTTGATAAGAGGAAAGGGAAATCTTGTGGTGGACAGACCTTTTGTTTCCCCTCACCATACCTCCAGTGATGTCTCTGTAATAGGGGGCACAAGAGAGGTCAGGCCGGGAGCTGTGAGTGTTGCCAACAATGGGATTTTGTTCCTCGATGAGATACTGGAGTTTAAGCGGAGTGTTCTGGAAGTGCTCAGGCAGCCTATGGAAGACGGGTATGTTACTGTATCCAGGGCTAACCGGTCGGTGGTCTATCCGGCAAACTTTATGCTTGTGGGCGCATGTAACCCCTGCCCCTGCGGCAACCTTGGCGATAAAGTAAAGCCGTGTACATGCACGCCTCATCAGATTCAGCGTTACCGGAGCAGACTTTCAGGTCCGCTTATGGACAGAATAGATCTGCAGGTTTCTGTAAATTCGATAGACTTTAAAGATTTGTCCGATATGAAACCGGGGGAAAGCTCCGAATCAATAAGGCGCCGGGTTGAGAAGGCTATAGATATCCAGAAAAAACGATTTCATGCAGAGGATATAAACTACAATTCACAAATGAGCGAGCGTATGTTGCGAAAATACTGTAATCTCAACGATGACGGACTTAAAATTCTCGAAAATATTAACAATAAATACGGCCTTTCCGCTAGAGCTTATTCAAAGCTTTTGAAGGTTTCCCGGACGATTGCCGATCTGGAAGGCTCAGATGAATTAAAGCCGGCACACGTTCTCGAAGCTGTCAGATACAGATTTTTAGAATACGAGTAGCTGTCTTCGTATTGTTTATTCAAGTTTCGCACTTGGTTCGGTTATTGCGAACCGAGCACTTAACGCCTTAAGTGCTTGGGAGGCAATTTCCCATACTGGATATGAGATCGCCGCGGGCTGCCGCCCTAGCGATGACGCCTGTTCGTCGTTAACACTCCCTGTCTTGTTAAATACCACAGGGTATCAGCGAAGCTGATATTTATCAGGCTGAACAAAGACTTGTGAAAAGTGTAAGTGAGAAATTTGAATCAATATTAAAAAAATCTATAAAAATAAATAATATTGTTGCAAATAATATTTGAATAATCTATAAGTTTATTATGAAGTAAATAAAATAAGACCTTTGAATAATTTGTTCTTCAATGTTTTAGGAAGTGGGACTTTAGTCCCGCAGGCCTGTGAATACTGAATTTCAAAAGAACGCTTTACCCGGCTAAAACCGCGCTTCCTGAGTTATTCAAAGGTCTTAAAATGAGAGCTTTGAATAATGTGTTTTTCCAAGTTCAAGTTTTCGGTCGAGTACTTAAAAATTGGTTGCTCGGTTATCCCCGCCTGGTTGGTAACACTATGTTTTAAAGCTAACTTTTCATGGTCGAAGCCGCAAATCCTGAGTTTTTTAAAACTTTTAAAAAATATCACTAAAATTGATCCATTGAAAACTGAATATTCCTTAATATAGCTCTGTTATTTTTTTGCTGTTTACTTATAAAATTTGTGGAGGGTGTTATGAGAGGAGTTTTGAGTTTTTTACTAATCGTATCAGTGTTTTTTTTGTACGGCTGCGGTTTTTTTAGCGATGATGATGCAGATATTGATCAACCACCTACAAATCAGGAGACAAAGACATATTACTTAGACTCAGACGGAGACGGTTACGGGGATGCTAATTATTCAATGACAGATACAAGCCTGCCGAGCGGTTATGTTTTGGACAATACGGATTTTGATGATACAAATGCAGACGTGTATCCTGGAGCGCCTGAGTTAGCAGATGGAATTGATAATGATGGTGATGGAGATATTGACGAAGACTTTTCAATTTATTATGAAGATTCAGACGGTGACGGCTACGGTAATCCAAGTAGTTTCACTTATGCTACAAGCCAGCCTACTGGATATGTGACAGACAATACTGACTGTGATGACAGCGACCCAGATATAAATCCCGGAGCTACAGAGATATATGACAGCAAAGATAACAACTGTGACGGGTCTACTGACGAAGGTTTTTCAATTTATTATGAAGACTCAGACGGTGACGGCTACGGTAATCCAAGTAGCTCCACTTATGCTACAAGCCAGCCTACTGGATATGTGACAGACAATACTGACTGTGATGACAGCGATGCAAATATAAATCCCGGAGCTACAGAGGTAGTGGATGGAGTAGATAATAATTGTGACGGAAGTATAGACGAAGGTGCCATTACATATTATTTCGATTCAGACGGTGACGGTTTTGGAGATCCTACTGATAATACTACTGTTATAGGAGACCCGCCTACAATAGACTTGGTTAGTAATAATACTGACTGTGATGATAATAGTTCAGATGTATATCCTGGAGCTGCTGAATTAGCTGATAATAAAGACAATGACTGTGATGGCGATATTGATGAAAACTTAACAATGTTAGTTGAGACCGGGCAGACGAAAAGCTATGATGCTGATGGCAATGTTGTAACAGACGGTAGTATAAAGGATGACGGATATTATCAGGCGGGTGCACCGAGAAGCTATTCAAGAGACAACTCTACTAATATTGTTACAGATGAGACTACTGGATTAATGTGGCAGGATGATACTGATGCTGAAAATGTGGATATAAATTGGCCTAAAGCCAAAACATACTGTCAGAACAAAACACATGGGGGTTACTCCGACTGGAGACTGCCTACAATAAAAGAGCTTGCCACAATTGTAGATTCAGGAAAATATTCTCCTTCAATAGATTCTGTGTTCGAAAATGTCTTATCAACCCGTTATTGGTCGTCTACCACATTTTCAAATGATAATAGTTCTGCGTGGGATATTGTTTTTATTAGTGGCCGTGACAGCGTAGATACTAAAACAGCTACTTATATTGTACGCTGTGTTCGTGGAAATAGTCTGCCAGAGAGCAGTTTTAGCAGAGACAGTACTGAAGAAATAGTAACTGATAATACTACAGGTCTTATATGGCAGGATAATGAAACTGTATCTATGAAATGGGAAAATGCAATTAATTATTGTGAAAGCCTTAACCTTGGTGGTGCCACCGACTGGCGACTGCCTAATATTAATGAGCTAAGAAGTATTGCGGATTACAATGAATACTATCCGGCAATAGATCCTGTGTTTGAAAATGTACAATCATATAGGTATTGGTCGTCTACTACTTATTCCCGTTATACTTACAAAGCCTTTAGTATTAACTTTATAAATAATGAATACTATTTCTACGATAAGAATGATGATTATAATGTTCGCTGTGTGCGTGCCGGACAGTGACGGGAAAGACCGTAATGAGTTATGCGTGAGAGAGTGAGATGGAGAAGTGGAGAAATACAGGTAAAGGAAAAGGTTAAGGTTAAGCAGTTGAAAAAGCTGAAGTGGTTGATATGGTTGAGCCGTCATTGCGAATGGAGTGAAGCAATCTCCCCTACGGGACATGAGATCGCCACGGGCTGTCGCCCTCGCGATGATGCAATAATTCGTCATTGCGAGGAGTGATAACGACGAAGCAATCTCACTTATGGGACACGAGATTACCACGTCGCCTCCGGCTCCTCGTAATGACGCCCAAAAAACGTCATTGCGAATGGAGTGAAGCAATCTCCCATACGGGACATAAGATTATTTCGAGACTTTGTTCCTTGTAATGACTTGAAGAACGTAGATTGCCGCGGGCTGCCGCCCTCGCGATGACGTTTGTTCGTCATTGCGAGGAGTGATAACGACGAAGCAATCTCACTTATGGGACACGAGATTACTACGTCGCCTCCGGCTCCTCGCAATGACGCAATGAGCGCCAATAGTGGTAAAATAATGGTTAAAATAAAACTGTTGAAACAGACTTAAATAGAGTCTATATTTAGGTCAAGAAAGGTGTCTATGAAATTATCATCGAAAATAAAACCTTTGAGTTATTTAAAAGTACATGCATCGGAAATAATCAGAAACATTAAGAAAGAAAAAGAACCATTAATAATTACTCAAAACGGTGAAGCCAAGGTTGTGCTGCAGGATATTGATAGTTATGAACGAACACAGGAAACTTTAAATCTTTTAAAAATATTAGCTTTGGGGAATAAACAAATTGAAGAAGACAAAATTAAACCGTCTTCTGATGTCTTTGATAAAATTTATAAGAGCAATGAGAATGCTTAATGAATTTTAACGTATATTTTACTGATGACGCTGCGGAAGATTTAAACGAGATATACAGGTATATCTCGCAAAATGATTCATCTGAAAATGCCTTGTATGTGATTAAAGAAATAGAAAAAATAATTAGAAGATTGGAGTCATTTCCTGAAAGGGTGACTGTTCCCAGTGAATTGTCGGAAATTGGTGTTAATGATTTTAGGGAGTTATTTTTTAAGCCCTACAGAATAATTTATAAACCGGATAAAGAGAATGTATATATAATGCTGATTGTTGACGGCAGACGCAGTTTACAGTCACTACTTGAAAGAAGGCTGTTGAAATAATTGAATTTACAAATAACGAAAACAATTACTCTTGAAAAAGCAAGTTCTGATTTGCGGACAGTGATAAATCAATCAATCTATAATTGTGAAGAGGTAAATATTTCATCTGAAAGCGGCTCTGTAATATTAATTCCTGAATAAGAATATGAAGCTATTAAAGAAACTCTGCGCATAATTTCAGACAAAAAATCTTTATCAGCACATTTAGAATCTCATAGAATAAGGGAGAAAGGAGAAGTACCAGTATGAAAAAATGTTTGATTTAGTCAGAGAAATTATGGTTTCTCCGAGAGAGGGGCGGGGAAAGCCGGAAAGGCTTAAGTATTTTGAAAAGGGAGTATACTCAAGGTGTATCAACCATAAAGACAGGTTAGTCTATACAATATATGAGGATTTGAAAGAAATTGATATTTCTTCATGCAAAGGTCATTATTGAGAAAATTCTTTGGTAGTCAGGGGAAAATCTATGCTAAAATTTGGACACGAAAAGGACTAAAAGACCTTGATTTTGTTTAGTAAAATTAGTTGACCAATCATTCATTCCCTCCTGTACCTGAGATTACCACGTCGCCCGCTATTGCGCGGACTCCTCGTAATGACGCCATAATCGGTCATTGCGAGCGTAGCGAAGCAATCTCCCACACGGGATATGAGATTACCACGTCGCCCGCTATTGCGCGGACTCCTCGTAATGAATTGAAGAACAGAGATCGCCGCGGGCTTCCGCCCTCGCGATGACGTTTGTTCGTCATTGCGAACGGAGTGAAGCAATCTCCCATACGGGATATGAGATTACTTCGGGACTCTGTCCCTCGTAATGACGTTTGTTCGTCATTGCGAGGAGTGATAACGACGAAGCAATCTCGTATCTGAGATTACCACGTCGTCCGCTATTTAGCGGACTCCTCGTAATGACTTGAAGTGTAAATCAGTGCAAGCTTTTGATCCTGCCCACTTGAATGATGCCGGCAAATGACAAAGATATTTATCAGAGAGAGTAAGGGTTGAAATTGTTGAATTATGAGGTTACTAAGTAATATGCTTTTTTGAGTGCTCACATGCACATTGTTGTACAAGCTGTAAAAGCGGTTTTGGAATTGTTGAAAATTTATAATAGGAGGATTCATGAGGACAGATAAAAGAGCGAACGATGAAATGAGACTGATAAAAATTACGGATGATTTTGTGAAATATCCGGAAGGATCTGTTTTAATTGAGTTTGGAGAAACAAAAGTAATATGCAATGCCACTGTAAATGAAAGTGTTCCCCCTTTTTTAAAAGGTACCGATACAGGGTGGGTTACAGCTGAATATTCAATGCTTCCCAGATCAACTCACTCCAGGAATGTAAGAGAGGCTCAGAGGGGAAAGCTGAGCGGCAGGACGCATGAAATATCCCGATTAATCGGCAGGAGTCTCCGTTCCGCTGTGAATCTGGAAATGCTGGGGGAAAGGAGTATTATACTGGACTGCGATGTGATACAGGCGGACGGCGGCACGCGAACCGCCTCCATATCGGGTGCTTTTATTGCACTGAATAAAGCGGTTAAGAAGATGATTGAAAGAGGAGATATTGAACAAAGTCCTGTAACCGAGGGCGTTGCAGCTGTCAGCCTTGGACTGGTTAACGATGAGCTTCTGCTTGATTTGAACTATGAAGAGGATTCCAGCGCTCAGGTTGATATGAACCTGGTGGGCACTGAGAGCGGTAAAATTATAGAAATTCAGGGTACTGCCGAAGAGTCGCCTTTTGAACGTGGTAAAGTTGGAGATATGCTCGAGCTGGGATTCAAAGGACTGGAAGTAATTTTTGCTGCCCAGAGAAAAATATCGGATTTTTGATGTGAAAAGACTGTTGGTTGCTTCAAAAAATAAAAACAAATTGAATGAAATCCGCAAAATACTAGGCAGTTTAAATGTTGAAGTAAATTCAGCTTATGATTTTTGCAGCATAAGCGGTGATATTGCCGAGACGGGATCGAGCTTTGAAGAGAATGCTTCAATAAAGGCTCTTGCTTTTTCAAAACTGGTGGAAGATTTCGTAATAGCTGATGATTCTGGTCTCTGTGTGGACTATCTGAACGGAGCACCCGGTATTTTTTCAGCGAGATTTGCTGGAAAAGATGCTGATGATAATCTGAACAATAAAAAATTGCTTGAAAAGCTGCATAGAGTTGATCCGGAGCAGAGAAAAGCTAAATTTGTATGTGTTATTGCCCTTGCTAAGAAGGGACGGATTGTGGAAACATTCCATGGTGAATGTCACGGAAATATCGCCGAAAAACCGAGAGGGGAAGGCGGTTTCGGTTATGACCCTTTGTTTTTGCTTGAAAATGGCGGTACAATGGCAGAAATTAGTGCTGAAGAAAAAAACAGCATTAGTCACAGAGCCCGTGCTTTGGTGAAACTGAAAAAATTTATCGGAAATTATCAATGTGAAGACTAAGCTGCTTTTTGCTTTTATTCTTTCGTCATTTCTAATTTTGGCCGTGTATCTGCTGCATGAAAGTCTGCATTCCTATTACGTATATAAAGCTAAACCCCTAAAACAGATAGTATACAATGAGAAGAGGGAAAACAGCCGGCTTCAGATAAGGCTATACGGCGGTCAGTTGATTTATGTAAAACAGTTTGCTTTTGTGAATGAACTAAGGCCTGATGATATTGATACAGATTTGATACACGCTCTTAACATTGTTTTTTCAGAAAATGGATATAAAAATATCTTTGCATATTATGTGGATAACTATTTCCCCTCTTTATCAGCCGGGTGGGAAAACGATTATCTGAAGAAGGCGGCATTATACTATCTGAATAAAAGCTATGCAAAAAAGGATTTGTGCCTGTATTATCTCAACAGGATAAAATTTAGTGATAATATCAGAGGCATTGGCGGTCTCTCCCTGTATCTTTTTAATAAAAAATTCGGAGCCCTTGATTTAAAAAGCAAGGTATATCTTCTGGCTTACGCCGTTAATTTTACTGAAAATGGGGCAAGGGCTTTTGCCGGTCTGTCAAGACAGGCTGATAGTGTTTTGTGGCAGATGTTTACCAACCATATAATTGATTACGGGGTTTATCGAAAGGCTGTGGAGACTGTCATAAACTTTAACGTATACCGGGATTTTAAAAATGAACGGTACCTGCCTTTGGTCAGAAAAGTTGAAAAGGAACTTGAAAGAAAATCGGTTAATTATAAATCAGGTATGTACAAAGTAAAGCTTACACTGAAGCAAGATTTGAATATAGCTTTGGCTGACAAACTTAATAAATATTTAGAAGGAAAACAGGCCGGATTAGAAGCTGCATATGTTTTGATAAATTATGAAAAGGGAAGTATTGAAGCATTATACGGGACAGAAAGTTTCAGTTATAAATACGGGCTTTCAAGAGCCTGGAAAATGAAACGGCAGACTGGGTCGATATTTAAGCCGCTCGTCTATGTTACGGCTTTTGAAACAGGTGTTAAACCCTATGATTATATAGTTGATAAACAGAGAGAGTATAAAATTCCATCGGGGATTTATTCTCCCGATAACTATGCAGATTATTATATGGGTAAAACGTATGTACGAAACGGGCTGGTATTTTCTCTCAACAATGCAACCGTTAAACTGGCATTGGATACGGGATTAAACAATGTGGCTGAAACAGCCGAAAGGTTCGGTTTGGCACCTGTAAAACCTTATCTCTCTATGCCGCTTGGTTCAAATCCATTTAGTGTACTTGACATGGCTGAAACTTATACAGCATTTGCCAATAAAGGAATTAAAAAGGATGTTTCACTAATAGCATCAATAACTGAGAACGGAAGAAGAATTGATTTAAGGAAAAATGACATTAGGGTAGCATCCAAAAAAAGTGTCAGCCTGACATTACAATGTATGAAGGATGTCGTCCGGTTCGGTACAGCCAGAAAAAGCGGCGTTTTGGCAGGAACAGCCGGAAAAACGGGAACGACGAACGACTATAAAGATGCCTGGTTTGTAGGTATTCTTGAACCTTATGTGCTTATGGTCTGGATGGGGTTTGACGATATGCACAGTATGGGGGAGAAGGGTACCGGTGGCGATATGGCTGCACCTGCTGTTGCAAAATTGCAAAAATATCTCTATTCTGAAAAACAATATACGATGAAGAAGCAATAAACAAAAGCGAGGGTTAAATAATGAAAAACATATATCTACTTGGATTTATGGGCAGCGGCAAAACGTCGGTGGGAAAGAGATTGGCCGAAAAGAAAAACATGACTTTTATTGATCTTGATGAGAAAATTGAGGAATCAGAAGGGATGAGTATTGCAGAAATATTTGCAGGAAAAGGTGAGGAATACTTCAGGGATGTTGAAAAGAAGGTATTAAAGGAACTCTCAGCGATGGATTCATGTATTGTAGCCACAGGAGGTGGAGCGGTAATGGATCCGGAAAACCTGCAGACAATGAAAGACAGTGGAGTTACCGTTTCTCTTCTTGCTTCTCCCGAGATTGTCCATGAAAGGGTTAAAAACAGTAATTTAAGACCTCTTCTGAATGTAGAAAATCCCATTGATGAAATTAAAAAGCTGATGTTCGAACGGGCAGCCTTTTATATAAAAAGTGATATCATTATAGATACCAGTGACTTGAGTGTGGATGAGGCTGCTGATGAAATCATCGGGGAGTTAAATGGATAAAGTTTTAGTAGATTTGAAAAAAGAAGTTGACTATTCATATGAAATATTAATTGGAACGGGATTTATAGAGCGGGAGATAAACTGTTTTGAAGATACCGGCACGGCTCTCTTCCTGGTGGATGAAAATGTTTATAACCTTTATCCGAAGTTTTTCAGCCGGGTTTGCTGTTTTGTTTACAGAGCTGAAGAGAAGAGAAAAAATTTTGATTCTGTAAAAGACGTTTTGTCGTTTTTCAAGAAGAACAGAGCACACAGAAAAAATGTTTTGGTTTCTGTGGGCGGAGGAATAACCGGCGATGTGGGAGGTTTTGCAGCTTCTGTTTATATGAGAGGGATTCCTTTTGTGAATGTTCCGACCACCTTTCTTTCGATGGTTGACAGCAGTGTAGGAGGCAAAACAGGTATTAATTTTGACGGTGTCAAAAATCTGGTGGGGGCTTTCTATCAGCCGCAGAAGGTTCTAATTGATACAGGTTTTCTCGATACCCTTTCTGGTGAAGAATTTATGAGCGGATTTGCAGAAGTGATTAAATATGCCGCCGTTTTTGACAGGGATTTTTTTGATGAGCTGAAAAAATCTGAAAATTTGAAAAGCAGCGATTTTCTAAGATATACTGTCCGTAAATGCTGTGAAATAAAAGCTGAAATTGTAAGACTTGACGAGCGGGAAAGCGGTTTGAGAAGACTGTTGAATTTCGGACATACTGTTGGGCATGCTGTTGAAATAGACAGCGGACATACAGTAAAACACGGTCATGCCGTGGCAATAGGTATGTATTATGAAACGCTCTTTGCCTTCAGGAAGGGGGACGCTGATAAAAAAGTGCTTGAAGAACTTCGTGGCGTTTTGTCTGTGCATGAATATGATATAGATTATAAAATCAATAACGAGACTTTGTTTCTGGACGCTTTAAAAAGTGACAAAAAGGCAGCGGATTCTAAGCTTGTGCTGGCGGTTGCCCCCCATATCGGCGAAGGCAGCATAATTGAGGATGTTTCTGCAGAAGAGCTTATGGAGTGTGTGAAAGAATCGGTTTGAATTTAAACTTTTTGAGTGTATAATTAAAACTATAAATTATAAGCAGGGTGGCATTATGGATGAAGCTACGAGAAGCAAATATCAGAAAGATGTGGAGTATTTTTCAGGGAAGCTAAAAGAAAATCCATCTTCAAAAGTTTTTATGCCCCTTTCACTGGCTTATCTTAAACTTGAGCAATATGATAAGGTTATAGAGGTATGCTCCCTCGGTTTGGATATGCATCCGGAATATATATCGGCAAAAACAATACTGGCACAGGCTTACCTGGGCAAAGGGATGATTGAAGAAGCTAAGCCGCTTTTACATGAGGTTGCCGAAGTTAATAAAGATAATTACAGAGCATATAAACTTCTGGGTGACATTTACAGGGCTGAAGAAGATACGGGAAAAGCCCTTTATTATTACAGAACTGCTCTGGAAAGTTCGCCTGAGGATATTCAGCTGCGTACTTTAACCAATGAGCTTGCGGAAAGGATAGATGCGGGGCCTTTTGAATACACAAGCCGGACTGAAAAGACGGAAAAGGTTGCGGAAACAGCTGATGAAGAGATGGCAGCAGAGAGTGAGGAAAAACCGTATTATGCTGAAAGTGATGAAAAGATTTCAGCCGGTTCGATATCGGAGGATGAGGGTGTTGAGCGGACGGAGGAAGCGGAATTTACCGATTTGCCGGGTGATCACGAATTTGAGCCGGAGGAAATTATCCCTGATGAATTAGAAAAAGAGCAGAAAGAAGGAATTGTCCGGGATGATGTCTTTTTCTCCAATGATGATATATCGGAAATTTTAGAAGGTTCAGAAAAGGGGGCATATAAGGATGAGGATACCTCAGGCTCAGATGTTTCCGGGAGATCGGATGAGAAAGAGAGTGAACAAACGGATTTCGGAGCCTGGGAGGGTATGCAGGATATCAGCGGGGGGCTGGGAGAGTTTTTCGGAGATGACGAATCTGAAAGTGAAGATGTTTCAGAAGAAGCCGGGAAACAAATTGAAAGGCTTGAGAAGTGGCTGGATAATGTGAGAAAAGTAAAAGAGAAAAGGGATGTTTAAACGTATACTTGATACCACACTGGATTATGTTCAGGGCGTGAAACTCCTGGCGCTCTTTGACAAGGACGGTTTTATTGTCGAGAAAACGAAAGACACATCGAACAAGTCCGAAGAGATAGCTGCAGAGTTTTCATCTGTTTTGAGATACATAGATAAAGTTACCACATTTTTGGTTACAGGCAAAATGAACAGAATGGTGATCGAGTGTGACAATGATATTTTTTATCTTTATAAAATAAACAAATATTATTATATCATTGGCGTGTTGGAAAAAAATACAATTATCGGCAAACTTAATTATGTTTTAATGATGCTTGAGCCTGAATTAAGAAAGGAGCTGGATATCTAAATGAATATTACAATTATTAACGGCCCCAACCTAAATATGCTGGGACAAAGGGAAAAAGAACATTACGGTGATTTTTCTTACAAAAAACTGGTGGATACCGTTAAAGAACATGCTGCTTACAAATCCGTGGAATTGGATGTTTTTCAAAGCAACCATGAAGGAGAAATCGTATCCAAAATTCAAACTTCAGAATCGGATTGTTTTATTGTAAATGCCGGAGCTTATACACATACAAGTATAGCTGTAAGGGATGCACTGGCAGCAGTCAGCAAGCCTTTTTTGGAAGTACACATATCCAATGTATATGCCAGGGACCGTTTCAGGCACAGCTCATATCTGTCAGATATCGCTGAAGGTGTTATCTGTGGTCTGGGGATTTATTCTTACATTGCGGCTATCGACTATTTTGTTCACAAATATTCTTCTGTTTGACAATAAAAAAGGGGTAACAATGAACAGACTGGAAAAATTTCAGGCGGAACTTTCCGCCCGGGGCATGGAATGTTATATTGTAACGGATAATTCACATGTTTACTATCTGTCCGGATTTACCGGTACAGCCGGGTATATCGTTTTTGATAACGCTACTTTTATTTTCGTGACAGACGGTCGCTATGAAAATCAGGTGAAAAATGAAATTTCAGGTGATTTCAAAACCGAAATAGTAACGTCTTATATTAATTATTTTAAAGATTTAGCAGAAAGGAAAAAGAAGATTGCTGTGGATGCAAACTGTACCCTTGACTTATATTTAACATTATCCGATGAGACCACTGTTAATGTGGACAGGGATGATGTTATTTCTTCAATGCGCCTTATAAAAGACGAAAACGAAATTGAGCTGATAAGACAATCCTATAAAATCGCCGGAGATGCTTTTCTTGGCATGCTGGAAAATGTTGAATATAACATGACTGAATCGGTTTGGGCGGCAACGCTGGAATATAATATGAAAATCCGCGGTGCAGACTCGTTAAGTTTTGACACCATGGTGGCTTCCGGGGATCGTTCCGCTCTGCCGCACGGGCGTGCATCGGAAAAGAAGGTTAAAAAAGGTGAGCCGGTTATGGTGGATTACGGCTGTAAAAAATACTACTGCAGCGATATTACAAGAATAATTTACGATGCTGATAATAGTGCAGTCAATGAATTAATAGATATAGTGTATTCGGCTCTGCAAAAAGCGGTTGAGGTTGTAAAGCCGGGAATACTCTGCAGCGATGTTGATAAAACGGCGAGGGAATATATTAGTGATAAGGGTTACGGCAAATATTTCAACCATGGTCTGGGGCATGGTGTCGGTATAGACGTGCATGAAAGCCCGGCGTTCAGAAAAGATAATAATACAAAACTGAAGCCCGGGATGGTGCTTACCGTAGAACCGGGCATATATCTGCCTGATAATTTCGGCATACGACTTGAGGACACGGTTTTGGTGAATGAAACGGGTTGTGAAATTCTGAGTGGTGTGTTAGATAAATACGTTTATAAAATAATTAATTGAGGTGATAGATGGTGTTAACTCCGAATCAGTTTAAAAAGGGAAAGAAAGTGGAAATTGAAGGTGAACCATATTCTGTTGTCGAGTATCTTCATGTGAAGATGGGAAGAGGCGGTGCAAATGTCAGGACTAAGCTGAAAAGTTTGTTGAGCGGTAATGTTATAGAAAGGACATTTAAATCGGATGAGAAGATAAAGCAGCCGGATTTTGAAGAGAAAAGCATGCAGTATTTGTACAACGATGTGGAAAACTATTATTTTATGGATAACGAAAGTTTTGAGCAGATAGCTATTAGTGCCGAAGATCTCGGTGATATTGTCAATTATATGCCTGAAAACCTTAGTGTCGAGGTTCAGCTGTTTAACCAGAATCCGGTGGGTGTGGAACTGCCGAATTTTGTGGAACTTGAAATTGTCGAAACTGAACCGGGCATCAAAGGCGACACTGTTACGGGGGGAACCAAACCGGCAAAATTGTCAACAGGCGGAAGCATAAGTGTGCCGCTTTTTATTTCCGAGGGGGACGTGGTTAAGGTTGACACGAGAGACGGCAGCTACATAGAAAGGGTAAAAACAACCAAATAGGAGTGCAGTATGGATGTAAAAGAAATTAAAGAATTGGTAAGGTTTATTGAAAAAACATCTCTTACGGAATTCGAATATGAAAGTGAAACCGAACGTATATATGTTAATCGTGTTTCACAGATACCTTCAACCCCTGTTCAGCAGCAGGTTGAGACTGTGGTTAAGGAAGAGCGTAAAGCTGCTGAGCCTTCTGAAAAAAGAGAAAGTGAAGAAAAAACCAAAGAGGAAACTGAAGGGGTGCAAGTGAAAACACCCATTGTGGGAACATTTTATGAAGCTCCCTCTCCCGGTGCGGAACCTTTTGTGAAGGAGGGAGACACAGTAAGGAAGGGTCAGACGCTCTGTATTGTGGAGGCAATGAAAATTATGAACGAGATTGAGGCGGAGTTCGATTGTAAAATACTCAAAAAACTTGGTGTAAACGGCGAACCGGTTGAGTACGGTGAAGCCATATTTCTTGTGGAGCCGCTCTAATAAAAGTTGTGGGGTAGTCATGTTTAAAAAAGTATTGATAGCCAACAGAGGGGAAATAGCACTTAGAATTATACGGGCCTGCAAAGAACTCGGTATAGAAACCGTCGCTGTATATTCGGATGCCGATATTGAATCTCTGCACGTTGCCTTTGCTGATGAATCGGTTTGTATCGGTCCCAGGCAGGCTTCGGAAAGTTATCTCAACATAAAAAATATTATCTCCGCAGCTGAGATTGCTGATGTTGATGCCATTCATCCCGGATATGGATTTTTAGCGGAGAATCCTCACTTTGCAAAGGTTTGTGAAGAGTGCGGTTTTGAATTTATCGGCCCCTCTTTTGAACATATCTCCCTTATGGGCAACAAATCCAAGGCGAAGGAAACGATGAAGAATCTTGGTGTTCCTGTTGTTCCCGGCAGTGAAGGTGCCGTCAAGGATAAGGACGAAGGCTTAAAGATTGCCGAGGAGATAGGTTTTCCCGTAATAATAAAAGCTTCTGCCGGTGGCGGAGGCAAGGGTATGCGGGTTGCTCATTCGGAATTGAGTTTTCTGAAAAATTTTGAAACGGCAAAGAATGAAGCCAAAAGTGCATTTGGGAATGATGAGGTATATATAGAAAAATTTATTGAGGAACCCAGACATATTGAAATACAGGTTTTCGGAGACGGAGCAGGTGATGCCCTGCACTTTTTCGAAAGGGAATGCTCTATTCAGCGCAGGCATCAGAAGCTGCTCGAGGAAGGACCAAGCCCTTTTCTGACAGAAAGAATGAGAGAAAAAATGGGGAAGGTTTCTGTAGATGCTGTTAAAGGACTGGGTTATAAAAATGCCGGAACAATAGAATATTTGGTTGATAAATACGGTAATTTTTATTTTATGGAGATGAATACGAGGATTCAGGTGGAGCACCCTGTTACTGAGATGATAACGGGTGTGGATCTTGTTCAGCTGCAGCTGAAAATAGCAGCCGGTGAGCCTTTCGATATCTCTCAGAAGGACATTAAAATTATCGGTCATGCCATTGAGTGCAGGATTAATGCAGAGGATCCGGATACGTTTGCACCTTCTCCGGGCAAAATCGAAGCCTATTATGCCCCCGGCGGTTTTGGTGTGAGGGTTGATTCGGCAACCTATCAGGATTATATCGTTTTACCCTACTATGATTCCATGATAGCAAAAATGATTGTTTTCGGTAAAAACCGCGAGGAAGCTGTTAACAGGACAAAAAGAAGTTTGGACGAATTTATTGTTGAAGGAATCAAAACAACTGTTTCTCTGCATAAGCGGATACTTGTCAACCACGCTTTTATAAAAGGTGATGTCACAACCGATTTTATAGACAGATATATGAGAGAATAAAAAAGATATGTTGAATGTGTTTTCTGTATTCAGAAAAGTTGCCGGAAGATTTATTGTATTACTAAGCATCCTTACTTTCGGGTGCGCTCCTGCACATGTTTCTCTGAACACCTATGCTGAAAATACTTACGACTATAAATTTCTTAAAGCTGAGATGCTTTTGAATTCAGGAGAATTCGAAAGGGCGGTTGATATCTATGAGGAGCTGGCGGAAAAAACAGGGGATGCTTATCTTTACACCAAGGCAGCAAAAGTTTATATACATCAGCAGGAATATAAAAAAGCTGTGGAAATTTTAAAGAATGGTATAGATAGTGGCAGTATTGGTAATCCGGCAGAATTATATTACCAGCTTGCAAAAGTTTACTATGAAAATCTGCAGGAATTCCAAAGTGCCGGAAAATATATCGAAAAAGCGGTGTCAATAGAGAAAAGTAACAAATATTTTGAGCTTCAGGCGGATATTTATAAAAATATGAATGATTTTTCATCCGCTATCGGGGTTTACGACAAGCTTATCAAAAAAAATGAAGACGTTTCCTATTTCCTGCAGCGGGGAAAGTTGTATATGTATCTCGATCTGACTAAAAGGGCTGAAGAGGATTTTATAAAAGCTGTCAATATGGAAAAGAATCTTGAGGCCGCTCTTCTGCTTGCTGATATATATCTGAGAGAAAATCAAAACCAAAAAGCTATGAAATATCTGAAAATAGCTCAGGAAAAGCACCCCGGCTTAATACTTCCTGAATTGAAATTAGCAGAACTTTATATGGAATCAAATCGTTATGAGGAAGCATTAAAATATTATTCTCAAATTGTGGACAAACTTTCCGGAGAGCGAAAAATTTATGTCCTGAAACAGATGGGAAAAATATATCTCAAACAGAATAAATACAAAAAAGTAATCGAAGTTCTGGAGCAAGCCTATAATTTAGACAGCGACGACACCCAGTCAGCCTTTTACATTGCAGTGGCATATGAAGCTCTGAAAGAGTATGATAAAGCTGAAAAATATTACAAAGAAACGTTAAGGATAAGAAGTGATTACACTCAGGCCAAAAAGAGACTGGCTTTTGTTTACCTTTCCCAGGGAGCTTATGATAAAGCACTGGATGTTTTGGCGGATGTTTCGGAGGTTTACAAAGACGTTGATTTTTACAGAATAAAATCGGCTGTTTATGAAAGAAAGGGAAATTTGAAAAAGGCTGTTGATATTTTGAATAAAGGACTTAAATCCAACCCGGACAGTGAAACCCTTCTTATGAACAAAGCTTTTGTAACTGAAAAAAAAGGTGATTTGAATGAAACCATCGATATTATAAAGAAGGTTTTGAAGATAAATAATAACAATGATTCAGCGTTAAATTTTCTCGCATATCTGTATGCTGAAAATGATATGAAACTGACAAAAGCCCTGGAACTTGTCAACAGAGCTCTGGAAATTGACGGAAATAATCCGGCTTATCTGGATACAAAAGCCTGGATACTTTATAAACAAAAACGATATGAGCTGGCCAAAGAATATCAAAAAAAGGCTTTAAACCTGGCGCCTGAGGAAAAAGAATTAAGGGAGCACATGAGGTCTATTCTGGATGCCATGGGGATAAACAAGGGTGTTGATGAATATATTAAGGGTGATTAGTGCAATTGTTGTTTTATTTTTCACGGTAAATTGCGCCGTTAAGACACCCCAACTGGATAAAACGCAAAAAATTTCCAAAGAAGAAGCAGTCAGCAATGTAAGAAAACTCACTCCTGAGTTCTGCAGACTGAAGTCCAAGGGTGTATTCAGTTACGAAGACCGATTCAGCAAAGTAAAATTCAAAGGCACTATTGTCAAAACATGTGAAGGAAAATTAAAAATGAATGTTTTGGGGATGTTCGGGCAGGTATATCTGGAGGCGATATATGATGGAAATACTCTGGAGATAATTAAAGAAGGGGAAGATATAAGCAGCCGTTACGACAGTTTTTTCAGTGAAGAAAAGGTTGCACATTTGGTGAAATTGCTTTATGTGCCGCTGCTGATGCCTGATGAGGATTTTCGTTTTGATATATTTGCAAACCATTATGTTTTTTCCAAAAACGATACGGTGATTTATGCCGATGCTGATTTTGATATTGTCCGGATTAGGCGCGGCACAGAAGCCGTGGAATATAAATATGATGAGGATAAGCTTAAGATGCTGGAGTATAACGGAGCAGAGCAAATGTTTAAAATGCAACTGTACAATTAATCAGGACATTTTTTAATAATATAAACATCCGGTGGTCCAATGCTGATAAGAGCTTATGCTAAAGTCAATCTGTTTTTGAAAATTCTGAACAAAAGACAGGACGGTTTTCACAATATTGAATCGTTGATGAGCCCTGTTAATCTTTTCGACCTGCTTAAAGTCCAAAAAAGCAGGCAGTTTCGGATAACCTGTAATGATAAAACTATTCCGGTTGATGAAAACAACATAATTTCAAAGACGTTCGCTCTGGTACAAAAAGAATATAATCTCAAACATCAGGTTGATGTCTGTTTATACAAAAACATTCCTTCAGGAGCAGGTCTGGGGGGGGGGAGCAGCAATGCAGCTGCTTTTTTGCAAATACTTAATGAGATTTTCAGTCTTAAAATGAGTTTTGATGATAAGGTTGACATTATGTCAAAGGTGGGTTCGGATACCGTTTTTTTCCTGTACAATCAGCCGGCTTTTGTCAGAGGCAGAGGCGAAATAGTGGATAAAACAGCAGTGCTTCCATCCTTTTACGTCTTGCTGGTGAAACCCCCTGTAACTATTTCCACATCCAGTGTTTATTCGGATAAAAATTTAACGTTGACACCTTATAATACCGTCAGTAATATGCATCCCGTTTTAAATTACACAGATGTTCTGGACTCCGTTGATAACGGTTTGCAAAATGTTGTGTTTAAAAGATATCCTGAGACGTATCTGATAAAAGAAAAGATGCTGGCTCTTGATGCTGACGCTGCGCTGCTTTCCGGAAGCGGTGCTACGGTGTTTGGAATTTACTCGTCAAAGAAATATTTGAATAAAGCGTATGATTATTTTAAAATATTTAATAAAAGCTATTTTGTTTATAAAACTGAGAATATAAATAACGTAATTTAAAGGAGATCCGAATGGACTTTTTGGTATTTTCAGGTAATTCAAATCAAAAGCTTGCCCAGGATGTTGTCAAGAAACTCGGGATGAGACTTGGGGATGCTACAGTTACCAAGTTTGGTGACGGGGAGATTTTTGTCAAGATTAACGAAAGTGTCAGAGGCAGGGATGTCTTTGTCATCCAATCCACGAATCAACCGGCTGAAGCTCATCTTATGGAGCTTATGATTATGGTGGATGCCCTGAAAAGGGCATCGGCCAGCAGTATAACGGCAGTTATCCCTTATTTCGGATATGCAAGGCAGGACAGGACAGTGGAGCCCAGGGTGCCGATTACTGCAAAACTGATTGCAGATCTACTTACAACCTCAGGCATCGACAGACTTGTTACTATGGATCTGCATGCCGGCCAGATACAGGGATTTTTTGATATCCCGGTGGATAACCTTTATGCAACCCCCATCCTTTCCGAATATTTCATTAACAAGAATATGTACGGAAAAGACTATGTGGTTGTCTCTCCCGATGCAGGCGGAGTGCCGAGAGCGCGCATATATGCCAAGACGCTGGAAAGTTCCTTAGCTATTATAGATAAAAGGCGAACGGGACCCAATGTAGCCAAAGCAATGCATGTGATCGGGGATGTTAATGACAAGCATGTGATAATTATTGATGATATGATAGATACTGCAGGTACACTTTCACAGGCTGCCTCTACAGTTATGGAGCACGGAGCCAAATCTGTCAGGGCTGCAGCTACGCACGGTGTACTGAGCGGACCTGCAGTGGAGCGTATTCTTTCAAGCCCTTTAGAAGAAGTGATTTTATGTGATACTATAGAGCTGTCCAAAGAGAAAAGCACCATTTCAAAGTTTAAGGTTTTAAAAACCGGTGAGTTGTTTGCAGAGTCGATACTTCGAATTTTCAATAAGGAAAGTATCAGCTCTCTTTTTAAATATAAAACAGAACAGTAAATGGACAAAATTCTCGTAGTAGGGCTGGGTAATCCCGGTATGAAATACAGGACCACCCGCCATAATATTGGCTTTATGGCGGCAGACGCCCTTATCTCTCATTACAATGCTGATATCAGGGGCGGTTTTTATTCGGATTACGGTGATTTTGTTGTTGACGGGAAAAAAGTTTTCATTCAAAAACCACAGACATATATGAATCTCAGCGGCAAAGCTGTGGCTGCACTTGCTTTTTACTATGACATTGAGCTGGAGAATATTCTTGTGATTTACGACGATGTTGATCTTCCGTTCGGCAAACTTAAAATTAAAAGGGGCGGCTCTTCCGCCGGTCACAAAGGACTGATTTCTATAATTGCATGTCTAGGCGGTGAGGATTTTATCAGAGCCAAAATGGGTATTGGCAGACCTGAAAACCCCAATATTGCTGTTTCTGATTATGTTTTGGGAAAATTTACCCGGACAGAGAGTAAAAATATTGAAGAATTTGTGGATTTGTGCAAAAATGCCGTCTCTTGCTTTATAAAGGAGGGTGTTGTTTCCGCTATGACGAAGTTTAATAACAAAAATATAACAAAAAAGGAGGACTAAAAAATGGCTTCAGCATTGAGTATTTTTGCTCCGATACTGGGGGCGGCAGGCCTGATAGTGGCCGTGGTGATTTATAATTATATTAAAAGGCAGCCGGAAGGCACTAATCTTATGAAAGAGATTGCTGGTATGATTCATGAGGGTGCTATGACTTTTCTCTCAAGAGAGTATAAGATTCTGGCTGTATTTGTAGCTGTAGTGTTTGTTCTGATGCTGTTTGCTGACGGACTCGGATTCAGCACCGGTATAGCTTTTATTAGTGGTGCTGTTTGTTCGGCTTTAGCCGGTTTTATAGGTATGAAAGCAGCAACAAAAGCTAATGTAAGAACGAGTGAAGCTGCCAGATCAGAAGGTATGGCATCAGCCCTGTTCATATCATATAACGGTGGAGCTGTTATGGGGCTGGCTGTTGCAAGTTTGGGTCTTCTTGGTGTGGGAATTTTCTTTCTAATTTATGGTGATCCCGAAACAGCGAAGAATATAAACGGGTTTGCAATGGGTGCATCCTCTATAGCTCTTTTTGCAAGAATAGGCGGCGGTATTTACACGAAAGCCGCGGACGTGGGTGCCGACCTTGTTGGTAAGGTTGAAGCCGGTATCCCTGAAGATGATCCCAGGAATCCAGGTGTAATTGCTGATAATGTAGGTGATAATGTAGGTGATATTGCCGGAATGGGTGCTGATATTTTCGAATCATATGTCGGTTCCATGATTGCCACAATTGCTATTGCGGCAACAGCAAGTCCGGCCCTTCTGGCAAAACTCGGCGGTGCAGGTCTGACAATGAACCTTATGTTTCTTCCTGTACTTTTCGCAATTATAGGTCTTATAGCTTCACTGATCGGTGTTTTTTCCATGAAAGCACTGAGCGGTTCGGCACCGGCGTCTGCGCTCAGGTACTCTACGTTTATAGGTGCCGGTGTGTTTTTAGTTGGAGCTTTCTTCGCTATTACAGCTTTTCAGATTAGTATTGGTGTATTCTGGGCTGTGCTGTTTGGAACAGTAGCCGGTATTGTGATTGGTCTTATCACCGAGTACTACACTTCATCCAAGCCTGTTTTTAAAATAGCAAATGCATCCAAGACCGGTCCTGCCACAAACATTATACAGGGTTTTGCAGTGGGGCTTGAGAGTGTTGTTCTGCCCCTTGCCATGATATGTCTTGCAATATTTGTGGCCAATGCACAGGCTGGGCTCTACGGTATAGGTATTGCAGCAGTCGGTATGCTGGCGACTGTTGGTGTTACAATGACTGTTGATGCTTACGGACCGGTGGCTGATAATGCAGGGGGTATCTCTGAAATGGCCGGATTGGGCAAAGATGTTAGAGATATTACTGACAATCTTGACTCCATAGGTAATACAACTGCAGCAGTTGGTAAAGGTTTTGCTATCGGTTCTGCTGCTTTGACCGCTTTGGCTCTCTTTGCAGCTTACAGCAGCAGTGCAGGATTGACGGAAATAAACCTTATTCAGCCAAAAGTTGTTATAGGTCTTTTTGTGGGTGGTTTTATCCCATTCCTTGTGGCTTCTCTGACGATGACTTCTGTTGGTAAAGCTGCAGGTCAAATGGTGGAGGAAATCAGAAGACAGTTTAAAGATATTCCGGGGCTACTGGAAGGAAAAGAGGGTGTGAAGCCGGATCCTAAAACATGTGTGGATATATCGACAACAGCTGCTCTGAAGGAAATGGTTCTTCCCGGTTTGGTGGCAGTTATTTCTCCTATTATTATAGGCTTCGGAATAGGCAAAGAAGCTTTGGGCGGTATGCTTGCAGGAGCTACATTGGCCGGTGTCCTTCTGGCTTTGCTTATGGCTAATGCCGGCGGTGCCTGGGACAATGCCAAGAAGTTTATAGAAGCCGGAGAAGTGGAAGGAGAGGCAAAAGGCGGAGAAGCTCATAAAGCTGCTGTTACCGGCGACACTGTTGGTGATCCGTTCAAAGATACGTGCGGACCTGCCATGAATATACTAATTAAACTTATGAGTATAGTTTCGCTTATAATAGCTCCATTATTATAAAACAAAAAGGGCAGCTGAGGCTGCCCTTTTTTACTAGGATAAGAGATGCATTATTGGATTATATTTTAATTTAATGCGTGAACAGAATAAGCTGAGGGATTACAGATGGGATTTAATTGCGGTATAGTAGGATTGCCGAATGTAGGCAAATCAACATTATTTAATGCATTGACTAAAGCGGGAGCGGAAAGTGCCAATTACCCTTTTTGCACAATAGATCCCAATATCGGTATTGTTGAAGTACCGGATGAAAGACTTGATTTTATAAGCGATTGCATAAAACCGAAAAGCACTGTTGCCACCACCATTGAATTTGTGGATATCGCCGGTTTGGTGAAAGATGCCAGTAAAGGAGAAGGGCTGGGCAACAAATTTCTGAGCAATATCAGGGAAGTGGATGCAATTGTTCATATTGTCAGGTGTTTTGATGAGACGGATATAAGCCATGTAAGCGGCAAAGTTGATCCGGTTGGTGATGTGGAAGTTATAAATATGGAGCTTCTGCTGGCAGATCTCGATGTTCTGGAGAAAGCTCTGACAAAGGTAAAAAAATCCGCGAAAAGCGGAGATAAGGAACTGAAAATTAAATCGGATGTTTTGGAGAAAATATACAATAAAGCTGCAGAAGGGGTACAGCTGAGAAATATTGTAAGCGTCGATGATATGAAGTATATCAAGGAATTTAATCTTCTTACTGTAAAGCCGGTGCTTTATGTGGCAAATGTCGATGAAGACGGGCTTGCCATCGACAATAATTATGTAAGTCAATTGAAAAAGGTAGCAGAAAAGGAAAATGCCGGATGTGTGAAAATCTCCTGCAAACTTGAAGCGGAGATTGCCGAACTGGATGAAGATGAAAAAAACGAGTTTCTTAATGAAATGGGTCTTAAAAAATCCGGTCTGGAGAAGGTTATAGCAGGTGGTTATGAACTTCTTGATTTAATTACTTTCTTTACAGCAGGGGAAAAGGAAGTGAAAGCCTGGACAATAAAAAAGAACACAAAGGCTGTGGATGCTGCGGGTAAGATTCATTCTGACATCAGCAGAGGGTTTATAAGAGCTGAAGTTTGCAGCTTCGACATATTTAAAGAGTATAAATCACTCCAGAAAATTAAAGAAGCAGGCAAAATGAGACTTGAGGGCAAAGAGTATATTGTAAAAAATGGAGATATTATATATTTTAGGTTCAATGTTTAAAAAAATATTTATCCCGGTCATTCTTTTTGTTGTCTTTATATTTAACGGTTTCTGTGAAGAAAAAACCGGTGCTTTTGTGGAATCGCTGGGGATTATAAAAGCAAATGTCGTGTATGTCAGAGACAAACCTGACTTAGACGCAAGAAGAGTAAGAACTTTTTATGAAGGTGCAAAAATAATAGTGATCGGAGAGCAGGGGAAATGGTACAAGGTGAAAGTTAACAATGTCAGAAGCGGCTATGCCCTGAAAAAGGATATCAGTTTTAAAGACACTCTCGGCGGGAGCTCGGAAAGCAATTCATATTTTGACAAAAAACTTTCTTTGAGTGTGAAAAGTTTTATAGACAGATTTAATTTCAACATGATTGAATCCGATTATTTTGAAAAAGAAGGGATAGTTCCGGTTTTTAAGTATAAACAGCTTCAAGTTGAGGACAGTACGGTTAAACTGGAGCTTATATATACAACCGAAATGAAAAGGGAAAGGGTTGTTTCAGACAATATGTCCAATCCCTTCTCAAAAGAACTTAAACATTTTATGGAGGTTGTGATTTTTAAGCTTATAAATTCACCTTATGAAAATTTTCATATTGAGGTTTTTTCAAATTCTACTGAAAATAATGGAAGTTTTAAAAAATATGCTGAATTCAGTTTTGACAGAAAGCGGGTCAATTTCGAAAAGGTAAAGGATTTTCGGGGTGAGGTTTGGAACTATGTTAAAACATCATCGGATGTTTCCGAAATCTTTGCAAAATACCCCGTTAAAAGTAAGGAGTAAGTGATGTCTTTTAGTCACCTGGATAAACACGGAAGAAGTAAGATGGTTGATGTAACATCCAAAAGTACTACCCGTAGGGAGGCTTACGCATCCGGTTATATTTATATGAAGGGCTCCACACTGGAGCTTATTTTATCCGGGAATGTAGAAAAAGGTGCAGTTTTTGAAGTGGCCAGAGTAGCTGCTATTATGGCTGTTAAAAAGACCGGGGATCTGATACCCATGTGCCATCCTTTGAATATAACCGCTGTAGATGTTGAGTTTATTCCGGAAGTGGATAAATCACGAATCAGAATAGATGTAAAAGTAAAGCTTGCAGGGCGCACCGGTGTTGAAATGGAAGCTTTGACGGGTGTAAGTATGGCTGCATTGACTATATATGATATGTGTAAAGCTGTTGACAAAGATATGGTAATTTCTGATATTAGATTAATTGAAAAAAGCGGCGGTAAAAGCGGAACTTATAGAAGGGAAGAATGATATGCTGAAACTTATGATCAGCCAGTTTAAGCCTTATCTTGCATCTCCTGAAAAGAATGCGGAAAAGCATTATCAGATAATTGAAGAAGCAGTGTCCGCACGCTGTAATGTCGTGATTTTCCCCGAACTCTCAATGACCGGCTATGACTTGAGGGATGCAGTGAGCGATGTGGCCATGGATCTGAATTCAGAAATTATCCGTCGGATAAAAGAGTATTCCAACTATATTTCAATTGTTTTCGGTTTTGTATATGAAGAGCAGCCCGGATGTTTCTATAATGCGGCTGCGTATGTTGAACAGGGTGAAATCCTCAGTATTCACAAGAAAGTTTTCCTGCCGGCTTACGGGCTTTTTGATGAAAAAAGATATTTTTCTGAAGGGAGCTCATTTTCCTTTTTCGATACGAAATTTTTCAGGGGTTCCATTCTGATATGTGAAGATGCACTCCATGCAGATTCCCTTTTGCATATAGCTGAAAATAATGTAGATATGGTTTTTATCCCGGCGGGAAGCCCTTTAAGAGGAATTGGAGAAAGCGGTTTTTATGCCGAGAAAGTATGGGATTATACCTGCGGATATATTTCCACTAACATGACAAGTACCGTTGTTTTTGCTAACAGAGCGGGAGTTGAGGAGGGTGTTACTTTTTGGGGCGGATCGAAGATTTATAAAGCAGGAGGAAGTATCGAATGCAGTCTGCCTTTTCTCAAAGAGGATAAATGCATTGTAAAGCTGGATAGAGACAATATCAGACAGGAAAGGATAAAAAACCCTTTAGTGTTAAAGGATAAATTAAGGATTTCATATAAAACCAATATGACACAAAGATGAGCGGATGATGAATGTAAGCTATCAGACATTAAAAGAAGTTCTTGTTAATTTTTTGAAAGAGGAAACCGGGAAAACAGGTCTTAATAACCTTGTGATAGGATTGAGCGGCGGGGTTGACTCGGCTCTTTCCGCTGCTCTGGCGGTAGAAGCTTTGGGCAAGGATCATGTTTTTGCATACTGTCTTCCTTATAAAACCAGCAGCTCAAAAAGCCTTGAAGATGCGAAAAAAGTTGCCGGATTTCTGGGTATCAACTGTGAAGTAATAGATATTTCCCCATATGCAGATGCGTATCTCAATGTTTTTGACCATTATATAGGAAATGTGAGATTCGGGAATGTATGTGCAAGAATGAGGATGGTTACACTTTTTGATTTATCAGCAGCACATGGCGCTCTTGTCCTGGGAACAAGCAATAAAACGGAGCTTCTTCTGGGATACGGCACCTGGTATGGTGACATGGCTTCAGCTTTGAATCCTGTGGGTGATCTGTATAAAACGCAAGTTTGGGGTTTGGCTGAGTATATGGGAATTCCGGAAGAAGTGATTGAAAAACATCCAACAGCAGATTTGTGGCAGAACCAAACGGATGAGGGAGAGCTTGGTTTTTCTTATAAGGACGCTGATAAGCTGCTGTTTGAAATGATTGATAAAAGAAAAAATAAAAAAGAATTGATACGTATGGGTTTTGATGAGAAATTTATAGATGAAGTCAGCAGAAGGATAAAAGCAAATCAGTTTAAGCGCTGTCTGCCGGTTGTTGCCAAAGTCAGCGACAGGACTGTGGGCGTTGATTTTCGTTACAGCAGAGACTGGGGACTTTGATGCGAAGTGGTGAGAGAGTGAGGGAGTGAAGTAGGGAGAGAGTGAGATAGAGAAGTAGTGAGTGAGTGAAGTGGTTAGGGAGTGGAGTGGTGCTTGGATTATAGGTGATAGTACGTCTCAAGTCTTACGTCTTGAATGTTGAACTTTGAACAATATATAGGAGTTGTATAATGTTTCATCAAAAAATATTGAAAGAAGCTTTAACCTTTGATGATGTTCTTCTTGCGCCGGGTAAAAGTGATGTTATACCCCGTGATGTGGATCTCAGTACCAAGCTGACAGAAAAAATCACTTTGGAAATTCCTCTTGTGAGTGCGGCAATGGACACCGTTACAGAAGGCAGACTGGCCATTTCCATAGCCCAGGAGGGTGGAATAGGATTTATTCATAAGAACATGAGTATAGCTGAACAGGCGGAAGAAGTCGACAAGGTTAAAAGATCGGAAAGTGGTATGATTGTCGATCCGATAACTATAGATCCGGAAAGGACTGTTGAAGAAGCTCTGGAGATAATGTCGAAATTTAAAATTTCCGGTGTTCCTGTGACAAAAAATAAAAAGCTTGTGGGAATTTTAACCAACAGAGATCTGCGGTTTGTCACAGCATACGATCAGCCTGTGAAAAACTTTATGACCAAGGAAAACCTTGTGACGGTTTCGGTGGGCACCTCTCTGGATGAGGCAAAGGAGCATCTCCAGAACCATAGGATTGAAAAATTACTGGTGGTCGATGACAAATATAATCTGAAAGGGCTAATTACAATAAAAGACATTAACAAGCGTCTGAAATATCCTTCGGCAACCAAAGACGATTTGGGGCGCTTAAGAGTGGGCGCAGCTGTGGGTGTCGGTGTGGAAACGATGGAAAGAGTGGATACACTGGTTGATAATGATGTGGATGTTATCGTGGTTGATACTGCCCACGGGCATTCGAGTAAAGTTAATGAAACGGTGCGTCTTATCAAGAAAAAATATCCCGATCTGCAGCTTGTTGCAGGTAATGTTGCCACTCCCGAGGCAACGCTGGATCTCATCAAAGCCGGTGTTGACTGTGTGAAAGTGGGTATAGGCCCGGGCTCCATCTGTACCACAAGGGTTGTTGCCGGTGTTGGTGTCCCACAGATTACTGCTGTTATGGATTGTGCTTCTGTGGCTGAAAAATACAATATTCCTATAATAGCGGACGGCGGAGTAAAATATTCCGGTGATATAGTCAAAGCATTGGCCGCCGGAGCCAATGTGGTTATGATAGGCTCACTCTTTGCCGGTACCACAGAGTCTCCGGGGGAAATTGAGTTGTTGCAGGGCAGAAGTTATAAGGTTTACCGTGGAATGGGTTCGGTTGGAGCAATGAGCAGCGGCAGTAAAGACAGATATTTTCAGGATGAAAAATCATCCGAAGCCAAATTTGTGCCGGAAGGAATAGAAGGGCGTGTACATTATAAAGGGGATATAAGCCATACTATTTATCAGCTTATGGGCGGATTGCGCTCAGGAATGGGATATACTGGAAGTGAAAATATCGAAAATCTCCGCAAAAATGCAAAATTTGTAAAAATTACAGGTTCCGGACTTAAAGAGAGTCATGTGCATGATGTTATTATAACCAAGGAATCTCCCAATTACTGGATTTCAACATAACGAAAGTTAGAAAGCAAAAGGTGATAAATGAATATTCATGACGAAAAGATTCTAATACTGGATTTTGGTTCCCAGTATACACAGTTGATAGCGAGAAGGATAAGAGAGGCGCGTGTTTACTGTGAAATACACCCCTGTACCGTAGATTTCAGCAAAATAGAGGAGTTTGAGCCCAAGGGTATTATCCTGTCAGGGGGTCCGGGGAGTGTTTATGCAGAGGATTCCCCTCAGGTTGACGAAAGGATTTTCGATATGGGGATTCCTGTGCTGGGTATCTGCTATGGGATGCAGATTATATGTAAACACTTCGGGGGAGTTGTTTCCCGATCAGTTGAAAGGGAATACGGCAGAAGCGAATTGCATATAAGTAATGATACAGATTTATTCAGAGGGGTTTCCTCCGAGGGTAAAATTACAGTTTGGATGAGCCATGGTGATAAGCTTGACAGTATGCCTGAGAACTTTTCTGTGATTGGTTATACGAAAAATGCACCGATTGCAGCTATGAAACACATTTCCAGGCCTTTTTATGCTATCCAGTTTCATCCGGAAGTTGTTCACACTCCCAGGGGGAGTGAAATTTTCAGAAACTTTGTTGTTGATATCTGCGGCTGCAAGCAGATATGGACTTCCGGTAATTTTATCCACACCGAGATTGATAAAATACGTGAAACTGTGGGAGATAAAAGGGTTTTATGCGCTTTGAGCGGTGGTGTAGATTCATCAGTAGTTGCCGTACTTTTGCATGAAGCAATAGGAAGCAACCTTACATGTGTGTTTGTGGATAACGGTCTTCTCCGTAAAGATGAAGCTGATGATGTTGTAAAAACTTTCAGAGACAGTTTCAGTATAAATCTTGTCCATGTGGATGCAAGAAAACGGTTTCTAAATGTTTTGAAAGGTGTAACCGATCCCGAAGAAAAACGAAAAAAAATAGGAAACACTTTTATTGAGGTTTTTGAAGAGGAAGCAAGAAAACACGGCCCGTTTGAGTTTCTGGCACAGGGTACGCTTTACCCTGATGTTATAGAATCTGTTTCATTTAAGGGTCCCTCTGCCACTATAAAAACACACCACAATGTAGGCGGGCTGCCGGAAAGGATGAATTTCAGTCTCATTGAGCCACTCCGGGAACTGTTTAAGGACGAGGTGAGGAAAGTAGGTCTTGAGCTGGGAATCCCCGAGAAGATGATTATGCGCCACCCGTTTCCGGGACCGGGGCTTGCTATCAGAATTTTAGGAGAGGTTACAGAGGACAGACTTGCGATACTGAGGCTGGCTGATGCCATAGCTATAAATGAAATAAAAGGGGCCGGTCTTTACAATGAAATATGGCAGGCATTTTCCGTATTGCTTCCTGTTCAGTCGGTGGGAGTTATGGGGGATAACAGAACATATGAAAATGTCCTTGCATTCAGGGCTGTTTCCAGTGTTGACGGTATGACTGCCGATTGGTCAAGAATTCCTTATGAGGTTCTGGGATCTATATCAAACAGAATTATTAACGAAGTTCAGGGGATTAACAGGGTTGTTTACGATATCAGTTCCAAACCGCCGGCAACCATTGAATGGGAGTAATTTTATTTTATGAAAATCAGCAATTTTCTGGCCTACAGGTATCTTAAATCTAAAAAAGAGACGAAGGTACTCTCTTTTATATCTTTGATTTCCATAATAGGAATTGTCCTCGGTGTGGCAACTCTTATCGTCGTTATTAACGTGATGATAGGTTTTGAAGATAATCTCAAACAGAAAATCCTTGGAGCAAATTCCCATATTATTGTCAATAAAATTGACGGCAGTGCAATTGATAACTGGAAAGCAACGACGGAAGAAATTGCAAAAACGGATAATGTTGTAGGCGTTTCCCCTTTCATTATTAGTCAGGTACTGCTTACAAGTGAAGATCGTGTCAGTGGAGTTGTTTTAAGGGGGGTAATAGGAAAAAGAGAGATAGAATCTTCAAATATCGGTAAATATATGAAGAGGGGAAATTTTGATTTAAAAAGTGATAATACAACGGCTAAGCCACCGATTATTCTCGGGAAAGCTTTGGCAAACAGTCTTTCAACAAGTATAGGAGAAGAGATTGTTGTGGTTTCACCGTTTGGCAAAAAGGGACCGTTCGGCTTTACTCCGAAGATGAAAAAGTTTCAGGTTGCAGGTGTTTTTGATACAGGGATGTATGAGTATAATAATTCACTTGCCTATGTTAATTTACACGATATTCAGGATTTTATGCAAATGGGAGATAACATTTCCGGTTTTAGTGTGAAAGTAAAAAATTTCGATAATGCCGGAGAAATTGCCGAAAAAATTGAAAACAAACTGGGTTTTCCTTTTTGGGCAAGAGACTGGCTGAGTATGAACCAGAATCTTTTTTCTGCACTAAAGCTGGAAAAGGCCGCCATGTTTGTTATATTAACGTTAATAATCGTAGTTGCATCTTTTAACGTGATCAGTCTTATTACGATGACGGTTAAGGATAAAAAACGTGATATTGCTATAATAAGAGCCATGGGTGCTTCTGAAAAATTGATTAAAAACATTTTCATAAAGCAGGGCTTATATATAGGTGTTGTGGGTACTGTTTTCGGGAATATTATCGCTTATGCAATATGTTTTGTTTTAAAACGTTACAAACTGATAGAGCTTCCGGCTGATGTGTACTATATGGACAGTATTCCTATAAAAATAGTTCCCGAAATTTTTCTGTTAGTTACCGTTTGTGCTATTTTTATCACATTTATTTCATCTATTATCCCTGCAAGGCAGGCTGCAAAGATGGATCCTATCGAAGCGTTGAGGAATGAATGATGAGCGGTTATTTGGTTGAGCTGATAAATATTAATAAGACATTTAAAAAGGGGCCGGCTGTCATCAATGTGCTTAGTGATTTTAATCTGAGCGTTGAGAAGGGGCAGTTTATTTCAATTGTGGGCCCGTCTGGAGTGGGTAAGTCAACACTGCTTCATATTATCGGAGGACTGGAAAGACCGGATTCCGGTATTGTCAATTTTGAAGGTGAAGCTGTTTATAAACAAAAAAATACCGGACTTGACAGTTATAGGAATAACGAAGTGGGGTTTGTTTTTCAGTTTCATTACCTCCTTAACGACTTTACTGCCATTGAAAATGTCATGATGCCCGCCTTGATTGGCAAAATATCAAAAAATGAGGCGGCAAAGAGGGCTGCGGAGATTCTGGAAAAGGTGGGAATGAGCGACAGGGAAAGTCACTATCCTATGGAGCTTTCAGGAGGAGAGCAACAGAGGGTTGCAGTTGCACGTGCTCTGATGAATAATCCCAAACTGATTCTTGCCGATGAACCCACCGGAAACCTTGACAGGAAAAACAGTTACGGTGTTTTTGAACTGTTTAAGAAACTTAATGAGGAAGGCGTTACCGTTATACTCGTTACGCACGATGAGCACCTCTCCGGACTTTCCGACAAGGAAATCAAGCTGGAAAAGGTTTGATGTGACTGTATTATATGTTTTTGACTTATTGGGCACATTTGCTTTTGCCGTCAGCGGTGCAATAGCTGCGGTACGAAAAAAGATGGATTTATACGGCATACTTGTTTTGGCTACCGTTACCGCAGTGGGCGGCGGTACAATCAGAGATGTGCTTGTGGGAAGGGTTCCGCCTTTTATATTCCGGGATATTACCTACTTTTTTGTTTCGATAACTGCCGGTTTGCTTGTCTTTTTCTTCCACAGGTATGTTGAGAGACGTTTTAAGCTTCTGTTGATAATGGATGCAATCGGTCTTGGAACATTTACTGTCATCGGAATTTCAGTGGGATTGAAATTTGATATAGGTTATTTCGGCGCCGTTTTTCTCGGTGTTATGACTGCTACTGCAGGGGGGATGATGAGGGACGTTCTGCAGGGTGAAGTTCCTCTTGTGCTTCAGAGGGAGATATATGCCTCTGCATGTATTGCCGGTGGGCTGATTTTTGTCTGCCTGGATATTTTAAATATTGTGCCGGATATAAATGTTTTTATTTCGGCTGCTGCTGTTATTGCAATACGAATGATTTCCATTACAAAAAACTGGAATTTGCCAAAGCCAAAAATATAACAGTATTAAGCATTAAGCGTTAAGTGAGGGAGATAGGGAGGGAGTGAAGAGGTAGAGGTAAAGGTAAAGGTAGAGGTAGAGGTTGAGTAAGTTGAGGTGGTTGATAGTATGTCTCACGTTTTACGTGTCACGTCTTACGTCTTGAACGTTGAACCATGAATCTTGAACTTTGAACTAAAAAGGAGGTTTTATGAAGATCGGTATTATTGGCGGAAGCGGTTTATATTCTATTGAAGCTTTTAATTATACCGGTGAGGAAAAAATTGACACCGATTACGGTGAACCTTCGGCTGCGTTTAAGATTTATGAGTATTATGGTAACAGGTATTATTTTCTGGCAAGACATGGTGCCGGTCATGAATTCCCGCCTCATTTGGTGAATTACAGGGCAAATATCTCAGCCTTCAAAAAAGCAGGAGTGGATGCAATACTTTCATTTGCAGCAGTTGGAGGAATTAGCGCAGACCTGAATCCCGGGGATATCGTCATTTCAGATAATGCCATCGATTTCACAAACGGCAGAAATCATACCTTTGCAACCAAGGGTAATATACATCATATAGATATAACTGAACCGTTTTGTCCAGAGCTCAGAAAGGCAGTCAAAGAAAGCTGCGCTTCGTCCGGATTGAATTTTTCAGACAAAGGTGTATATATCTGTACTAACGGACCGAGAATGGAAACGGCAGCTGAAATCAAAGCTTTCAAAGGAATGGGTGCTGATATTGTGGGAATGACACTGTTTCCCGAGTGCTCACTGGCAAGAGAGGCGGAAATCTGCTATGTTAATATCAGTGTTGTCGCCAATGATGCAGCCGGTATTTCCCGTAACAAATTGACTGCGGATGAAGTGGTGGAAACGGTGAAAAAGAGTGAAGATAAACTGAAACGAATTATCCTGAATCTTGATATTAATGCTGTTGAAAACAGAAAGTGTGATTGCAGAAATGCACTTGAAAATACGAGAATAAGTAAGGGTAAATGAAGCTAATCAGCGAAAATGTGTTTTTAAAGGATTATTATTTTTACCGGGCCGGCGGAACTGCACGTTATCTTGCCTGTCCGGAAACCGCCCAGGAACTGTCAGGTATTTTAGAATGGCGGCGGAAAAAAGGGGTTTCATATACACTTATCGGTGCCGGTTCAAATGTTCTTTTCAGCGATGACTTGTTTGACGGTCTTGTTATTGTACTTGCAGGTTTAAACAGGTGGATTGTAAGAAGCCGTCAGCGTGTGATTTGCGGGGCGGGGGTTCCTCTGCATTGTTTGATAGAATTTACTGCTTTATCCGGACTTGCCGGTCTGGAAAATCTTTACGGTATACCCGGTTCTACAGGAGGGTCCTGCTTAATGAATGCCGGTGCTTTCGGCAGCGATATTTCAGATAATTTAGAGAAAGTGGAAGTTTTGGACAGTGAAGGGAGGGTACTAACATTAAGCAGAGGAGAAATTGAATTCGGTTACAGAAAATCTTCACTGGATGGATATATAGTTCTTAGTGCAGAGTTTTTGCTTAAATATGCAGATCCTTTGTCACTGAAAAAAAAGATTGATTTAACAGCGTCAAAAAGGGATGAAAAGCAACCTGTGGAATCCTGCTCCTGCGGTTCCGTTTTTAAAAGACCCGAGAACAATTATGCTGGTACGCTTATTGAATCGTGCGGGCTCAAAGGGTTGCGAATCGGTGATGCAGAGGTTTCGGAGAAACACGCTAATTTTATTGTAAATAAAGGCAATGCTACCAGTTTGGATATTTACAGACTTATTAAATATGTAAAAGATACAGTTTATAATCAGAAAGGGATATTGCTTGAAGAGGAAGTTAAACTAATAAATTTTTAAGCATATTTACATATTCGTTTAATATATCGTTTTTAATCTAAACGACAATTTTTTGTACCTAAACCGTAAAAATTGTCATTCCGAGTGGAACGAAGTGGAACCGAGGAATCTCTAATATTTGCAGTTCTGCTTAGTATTGTTATAGGAGTAACAGATTCTTTATAAGTATAAACTCATTGATATTTTAAAATTTGCTGTTTTTCTGTTTTTAATTGTTGCAGCAGTAATTTTCCTGTCTCAGCGTATAGGCTATAACTGGCAGTTTTACAGAATCAAAGAATTTTTATATACCTATGAAAACGGCCGGCTGGTATTCGGTCCCATTATCCAGGGGCTTGGAATAACTCTTAAAATATCGTCCGTAAGCCTTATCCTGGCGATTTTACTGGGTTTCTTTACTGCCATTCTCAGGATGACAGAATCCTTTTCCGGTAATTTTATAGCACGCGGCTACATTCTCATTATCAGAAACACACCCCTTATTATTCAGCTTTTTTTCGTATATTTTGTTATAGCGCCACCTTTTGGCATCAATGCCTTTTATTCAGGGGTTATAGCTCTGAGTTTGTTTGAGGGTGCATATATATCCGAAATTATCAGGGGTTCTATACTTTCCGTAGGAAAAGAGCAGTTTGAATCATCGATGAGTCTGGGCATGAATTTCTATCAGCGTATGCGGTACATTATACTGCCGCAGGCTTTAAGGCTGGCAGCACCGCCTTTAACAAGCCAGATGATAGCACTGGTTAAGGATTCTGCCCTTGTCAGTACCATATCTATTTATGATATGACAATGCAGGCTCAGAGACTTGTAAGCGAGACTTATCTGGTTTTTGAAATATGGTTTACGGTTGCAGGTATATATCTGTTGATTAACTTAATGTTATCCATTTTGGTGAAATTTGTTAATATGAAGGTGTACGAATAAAAAAGGAGGACGGTATGTTTAGACGTATTTTTCAGTCTCTGATTATTTTCAGTATGATTTTTGCTATTTCTTCACCGGTTTTTGCCGAATCGGTCAGGGAGAAACTGAGCAATGAGAGCACAATTGAAAAGGTTATTCAAAGAGGTGTTTTAAAAGTGGGTTTTTCCACTTTTGTGCCGTGGGCGATGAAAGCCAAAGACGGTGAATTCATAGGTTTTGAAATTGATGTTGCTAAAAAGCTGGCCAATGACTTGGGAGTTAAAGTTGAATTTATTCCAACCAAATGGTCCGGCATCATACCGGCACTGCTGACAGGAAAGTATGACGTAATCATAGGCGGTATGAGCATTACTCCTAAGAGAAACCTTAAGGTCAATTTTACCATCCCTTACGAATATTCCGGTATGTCTATAGTGGCAAGTAAAATAAATGCCAAGGGGATGGATGAAATCAGTGATTTCAATAAAGAGGATATGATAATTGCTGCCAGACTGGGGACAACTGCTGAAGTTGCCGCCAGAAAACATCTGCCAAAAGCCAAACTGAAACTTTTTGATTCCGAATCACAGGCTGTTCAGGAAGTACTTGTGGGAAGGGCTCATGCAATGGTGGCATCGGCTCCGCTTCCGCACTTTCAGGCGGTCAAATATCCGGACAGACTTTATGTGCCAATTGATGAAAATTTCACAAAGGAGCCTATAGCTTTTGCCGTCAGAAAAGGGGATATAGACACGTTGAATGTATTCAACAGCTGGATTCGGCTTAATTGGGATTCCGGCTGGTTAAAAGAAAGGTATAAATACTGGTTTGAAACGAGGAAATGGGAAGAGAGAATCAAGTAGGAGCCTTTGAATGATAAGAACGGGTAAAATCAGATTTACCTTATTTGATTTTTTCTTTCTGGGTTTGCTGTTTTTTCTTATTGCTGCTTTCCTCTGGAAAGTACACAGTTACCTTATGTATGACTGGCAGTGGGGGGAGATCTTCCCCCACTTTTTCTACATTGAAAAAGGTTCAATCCACCCCGGCGTTTTTATGCAGGGGATATTCTATACAATCAAACTCAGTGTGTGGTCTATAATATTTGCCACTATCCTCGGCACTGTTCTGGGAATCCTGAGATCCAGTAACAAACTTTTTCGTAATCTCATTTCTATTACTTTTGTTGAGGTGCATAGAAATATTCCTCCTATTGTTTTAATTTTCATCTCGTATTTTTTTATAGGTGACCAGCTTTTTAATTTACTGCATATCGACAGTATCATGCGAAGTATGGGGGAAAATTTCAGAAATTTTGCAGAATTTATTTTTGCTCCGCTGCCTATCATGTCATCTTTTTTTTCAGGAGTGCTCGCTTTGACTGTTTACGAGGCGGCGTACATATCTGAAATTGTAAAATCGGGGATTATGTCTGTTCCAAAAAACCAGGTTGAGTCAGCGTATGCTCTTGGCATGAATAAGTATAAAGTTATCAGATATGTCATTCTGCCACAGGCCTTCAGAAGGATTCTGCCTCCCCTTGCGTCCCAGTTTGTTTCAACAATAAAAGATTCGGCCATCGTATCCGTTATTGCAGTTCCGGAACTGACATTTCAGGGATTGGAGCTTATGTCTGCAACGTTTCTTACTATGGAAATCTGGATAGTAATAACCCTCTTATATTTTATACTGACATTCACATTAAGTAAAATAATAACTTTTTGGGAAACAAGATACACATTTTAGAATTTAAAAATTTAAAGTATTAATCCAAAATTTCATTTATCCCGATTAGGTATTCTTCCTGATAATTATATTCCGTTTTTTCTTTTTGTTTTATTTTAAAATACCTGTCATCTTTCATATACCATGATTTTGCCCGGTCATTTAGGTTATCCTGCAGTAATTTTTGTAAAAATATTTTACTTCCTTTATCTTCGATCTCTGTCAAAAGTTCCACTCTTCTGTCCAGATTTCTTACCATCCAGTCTGCAGTGGAAATAAAAACTTTATGTGAACCGGATGATAAAAAGTATAAAACTCTGGGATGCTCAAGAAATCGGCCGACTATACTTTTTACGCTAATATTTTCACTTAAACCCTTAACCTGAGGTCTTAAAGAACATATACCTCTTACTATCAATTCTATTTTTACACCTGCTGAGGAGGCTTCATAAAGTTTTAAGGTGAGTTCTTTGTCGTATAAGGAATTTATTTTTGCAATAATATGCCCTTTTTTCCCTTTTCTGGCGTTTTTTATTTCTTCATCGATAAGTTCCATTAATTTTTCTCTTAAACTGTTTGGCGCTGTGGTGATCTTTTGTTCCGTACCTTCTGTTAATTTCCATTTATATACATCCGAATAACCCATCAGATAATTAAACAGATTAACAGTTTCTTCGGCAATTTGCTTATCCGTGGTCAGATAATCAATATCAGTGTACAACCTGGCTGTTTTTTCATTGTAATTGCCCGTTGACATATGGACATAGCGCTGAATTTTTCCGTTTTCTTTTCTGACTATCAGAAGTGCTTTTGCATGAACCTTCAAATCCATAAAACCGTATGTTACGATACAGCCTGCATTTTCAAGACGTTTTGCCCACTCCACATTTCTTTCTTCATCAAATCGGGCTTTTAGTTCTATGATAACACAGACATGCTTACCGTTTTTTGCTGCTTTTGCCAGCGATTCAATAATTTTTGAATTTTCATTAGCTCTGTAAAGGGTCATCTTTATACTTAAAACGTTATGATCTTCAGCAGCTTGCCGGATAAAATTGCCAATTAATCCGAAATCGTGATATGGCCTGTAAAGTATTAAATCCGCTGTTTTAAGATAGTCAAAGAGGCTTTTAGATTTTACCTCCCGGGGCAGCCAAGGATTAAACTCTGGGTAATAAAATTTTTCATTATTTTCACTTATATTAAAAAGAAAACTCAGATCCAGAGGATGGCTCAGTTCATAAATATGTGAATCATTTATATCAAAAAATGTTTTGAACTTGTTCTTTAAATCCTGCGGTAACGGCTTATTTACTTCCAATCTTACAGCATTGCTCTTTTGTCTCTTATCCAGATATTTCTCTATAAGAATCAGCAAGTCTTCCACTTCTTCATCATGCAGAGATAAATCAGCATTTCTTGTAATCCTGAATACAAAATTATCAATAATCTCATACCCTTTGTAGATGGTGGACAAAAAGTTAATGATAATTTGCTCTACAGTATAATAGTAGCTTATGCCATTCTTTTCCAATTTATAAACGCGCTCCAGCAGTTCAGGGACTAAAATCAAAGAATCGTAAACATTACCTTTTTGTTTTATTTTTACAAGAATACACAACCTCAGGTTTGCCAGGAAAGGGAATGGATTTGCCGGTCCCAGCGTAATAGGGGATATCACAGGGAAAATTACCTCGTAAAAAAGGGACTCGATCCATTCAAAATTTTCCTCAATTTCCGCTTCGATATAGATTCTTTCCTTTGCGCACTGTTGTTTTAAATCATAGTAAATTTCCGATTGGATAATGGTGAGATTGTGACATTCCTCAGATATTTCTTGCAATTGCTGGATTGAAGTAAGTCCCGAAAGATCTTTTTCCATGTAACTGGCTGCGATATGGTCTATTAATCCTCCCACCCTCACCATAAAAAACTCATCCAGATTAGATGAGGAAATCGCCAGAAATTTGAGTTTTTCAATAAGTGGGACATTTTCATCTCTGGCCTGGAGTATGACCCGTCTGTTAAATGAAAGCCAGCTTAGTTCTCTGTTATTAAACAACTGAGAATCAGGCATTTAGCAAATCCAGTTTTAAATTAATCGGAATCCCGTATATTTCCAAAAAATCTCTGTTTTTTCTGTAAAAAGTGATTTCTTCAAAAAAAGGTTTTTTGTGGGCTTTTGCTGTTAGAGTAATTCCATCTGAATTTGTATTAATTTCTATATCTCTGACAATCTGCATATGACTGGCATCTAGCGCATCAGCTATTTTCAGTAAAGCAATAAGTTTACGAATAAGGAGTTTCTTTTCTATAGGAAGTGATGTAAATCTTGAATCAAATGTTAAGTGATGTTTGTCCCTATGAAAAAGCGCTATGGTAGAAATTGTATCAATTGTTTCAGCATCAAAACCGGGCATACTGAATGCACGAGCTATATAATAGGAATGCTCCTGATGGTTATTAATTCCAATAAAATAGCCTACATCATGCAGTAAAGCTGCAGCTTCCAGAATTAAAAGATCTTTTGATTTCAGCGAATGGAGGGACTTAAGTTTATTAAATATTTTTTTGCTGAATTTTGCCACCTGATTTGCATGTTTTTCATCCGTTTCATACCGCAATGCGTAATTTTTTATGTTGGTGATAAATTTCCTGTTAAGTTTTTTTTCCTTTATGTTTTTGGTATAATACAATGTCAATTGAGTGGGAAAACTTTGTTTACTGAAATATAAAACATCTGTTTTTACCAGATCCATGAGCGATAAATAAACATATAATGTAGGCTTGAGAATTTCTGCGTAGTAGCTGTTTATATTGAGTTGCCCGGTTATTTCGCTTGTTGATAATCGTTTTGTTTTATCATAAAGTTTTTTAATGGAACGTTTATCTATGGAGAAGTTTGATGGCTTCATAACTTCAATTATAAGATTAATTGAACTTCCGGATCCCACTAAATATTTAACAGAATCTATTCTCCTGCAGGTAGTTTCTATATGATGTCGCATCTTATGAATGTACTGTTCATAAGCACGATATTTCAGATCTTCATTAACACCCTTAAAAAATTCGCAGACTCTCAGGCTTCCGAAAGGCAGCGCAGCAGAAAACAGCCGTAAATCTTTTTTTATCAGGTTAATGCCTATGTTTCCGCTGGCAAGATTTACAAAAAGAAGCCCTTTTTCCTCCATTTTTTGAAAATCCTTTATATCATTTTTTACTCCCAAACTTTTTACAAACAGCTCATCCGTCTCATCGATTATCTCCAGTTTAATCCCTGTTTTGATACGAACATGGTCTATAAAAAAGTATTTATTTTCAGCATCTCTTACACTGCTTGTACAAATTGCCTTATAGTTATTCTTAATGTTATATTCTTTAAATTTGTCAGAAAAATTCCCCAGGATTTCTGTGGCATTGTGGACATTTTCCAGAGTAATATAGCCTTTGGAAAAAGTATCTCTACCCAATTTTAATGGTTTTATAAGGTATTCCAATGTTCTTTCTTTATGGTCGATAAATTCTGATATCTGCATCCGAAGAGCGCTAGCTCCCACGTTAATTGTTGCAAAAATACCGTTTTTCATAATATCTCCAGATTCTTTCCTGTAACACTTTCAAGCATATCTTTCTTTAATTCGAATGCTTTTTTTTCCAAAATGATATTTTTATCAGATAAAGGATTAATGGTAATATTGTCTTTTGTAATCTTGATATTAACATCCGAAATAAATTTTTTATGCCCTCTGTCCAGGCCATCAGCAACCCGGAGTATGGCTGCCAGCTTCTTTACAATGTTTATATCTTTGCTGTCCAGATCTTCATAAATCTGATGACTTTTTTTGGGCAGATTTTTTCTATGATATCTGGCAACGTGGGCAGTCATTAATTTCTGTCTGTAATTGAAACCTGCAATGTCGGAATTTTTTATTAAATAATATGAGTGTTTATGATGTTTGGAGAAGGAGATATAGTTTCCAATATCGTGTAGAATTGCTGCTGCGGTAAGGATATTTCTGTTTTCGTTATCAAGCTTCCATTTTTTGTTTAGCTCATCAAAAAATCTTTCCGAAAGGAAAGCAACATGCCGGGCATGTTCTTCTTCAAACTGAAATTTGTTTCCTATTTCTATCAGCTGGGAGTAAAATATATCCTCGCCTAAATCCTGAAAAGGCAGAGTAATATTCATTGAATTCAGTGTATCGATAATCAAGCCGGTTCTCAGTCCGCCGGTAAATGTATAAAAGCCGTTGAATGAAGATTTTGAAAGCAAAACTTCGATGTTTATAGCTGCGGGTAATAGAATATCAGCCCTTTTAGGCTCAACACCTTTTATCTTTCTTATACTTTCAGTATCCATATATCTGATTTTGTTTATGAAATCTTTTAGAAATTTACGTGGTATGTATTTAATTTTTGTTTTTTCATCTTTATTTGATGAAATATAATAGATATTTGCAATATTATTGATTGTACCGCCAGTGCAAACTACTAAGTCGATATGATAATCTCCATAATTTTCTACTTCTTCCTGTATATGCTGCTTTAATTTATAGACTTCTGCTATTTCAGGAGGGTTATGATGCAGAAATATATTTTTTAAGCGTGAACAACCAAGTTTCTTGCTTGTTATATTTACGATCTCCCCTTTTAGTGCAAGAGTGTACTCTGCACTTCCTCCGCCAATATCTGTTATTATTGCATTATATTTATCTGTTTGAAAACTGCCGGAAATTGCAAGGTAGGACAATTTTGCTTCTGCTTCACCGCTTATAATTTCCAGACTTATGCCATATCTTGATTTTATTTCCTGAACAATTTCATAACCTTCTTTCAGTTCCCTGAGTGTCGCAGTGGCAACTGCTCTTATAATTCCTACACTATAACTTTCCAGTATCTTTTTTATGTCCGTAAAACATGCATAAATCTTATTCACAGAATGTTCTGTGAGAAAACCGTATTTGAAAAGGTCATCACCAATTCGTACGATTTCCCTGTATTCATGCACTATGCGGTAACTCTTTTCAAAAACATTTGCAATCTGAAGTCTGATGGAATTTGAACCAAGGTCTATTATTCCTATTGTCAGGTTTTTGTCATTCACCGATTTTTACCCCTTTGTCTAACAATTGCACCTCTATGTTAAAAAAATGTTAAAAATTTGCAAAATATTAATGAATTTCTTTTCAAGATGTTTCCTTTAAGCAGTTTTCACTGAAATATAACAATTATTTGATATTGATTTTACAAAAAGTTACTAAATTAATAAAATAAAGAGGTTTATATGAAAATTGCTTTTTTTACAGATACTTATTATCCCCAGGTGAACGGTGTTGTTACTTCAATCGGTATCCTGAAATCACAATTGGAAAGGCTTGGTCATAAAGTTGTGATTATTACTGTTAAGGTACCTAATGCAGATAGTGAAACAGATGTCATTAGACTCTCAAGTATAACATTTCCCATGCAGAAAGAACACCGGGTGGCAATGTTTTATTCTTATAGAACTATACGTATGATAAAGAGGGAGAAGTTTGATTTAATACATACACATACGGAATTTTCCATAGGAACCTTCGGGAGAATTGTTGCAGGAAAATTAAATCTTCCGCTTGTACATACTTATCATACCATGTATGAGGACTATACCCACTATGTTACTAAAGGTGTTGGTGACAGATATGCTGTAAAACTTGTCAGGAAATTGAGCCGTATTATCTGCAATAAAAGTGATTGTGTCATCGCCCCTTCGGAAAAAACATCGGGAATTTTAAAGGACTACGGTGTGCAAAGTAAGTTAAATGTGATCCCCACAGGTATCGATATAAAGCGTTTTTATCCTGATTCAGAAATTTATAACAGTTTCAGGGATAAACTGGGAATCAGCAGAAGTGTGAAGATTTTGCTCTTTGTTGGAAGACTTGCAAAAGAAAAGAATATAAATGTCCTGATTAAAGCGATGCCTGAAATTGTCAAAGTAAACCCGGAAATATTTTTGGTCATTGCCGGAGACGGAGATGAAAAATTCAATCTTGAGAACTTGAGTATGAAGCTCCGAATTTCAGAGAACATAGTGTTTACAGGTGAAGTGAAATATACTGAGATAGATAAATATTATAAAATGGCGGATTTCTTTATAAGTGCCTCCACATCGGAAACACAAGGGCTCACCTATATTGAAGCCCTTGCCTCAGGGTTACCTGTGATTGCTAAATATGACAGCAATCTGGAAAATGTTGTGGAGGATAAATATAACGGATGTTTTTTCGACAGCGACTCTGAACTGCCTGAGGTTGTTTTGCAGGCTGTGTCGGCAAATGATCTAACTTTATGGAGAAACAATGCTGTGAAAAGTGCTGAAAAATTTTCCGATACTGCTTTTGGACAAAAGGTTGAAAAACTGTACTACTCTCAATTGAAACAAAAATTGAAAAGGGTTGTATAATGCATAACAAGATTACCAAGCCGTCTGTTTTTATAACTTCTACCGGCAGGACGGGAACTCAGTTTTTGGCTAAAAATTTAAGTTTAATGGTAAAGGATGCCACTGCCTACCATGAACCGGGTAGTCCATGGATAACAAGACCTAAGGATTTTATTAAAGAGGTTCGGGATTTCGGTTTTTACAATATGACTGCCGGGCAATTTTCTCATAGGCACTGTATGTTCAAATTAAGCCGGAAATACATGGTAGGTGAACTTGAAAGTGAAAAAACAGCTGATTATGTAGCAGATATGCGGAAGGATTTTGTATCCAGCTCACCTAAAGATATTTATGTGGAATCAAGCGGGCATATTTACGGGATACTGGAGGTTATCGATAAAGTATTTGTAAATGCAAAATTTATCCATATCGTCAGGGATCCTAAAAAATGGGTAACGTCTGCTCTGAATACCTTTGAATACTATTTATACGGACCGTTTGATGAAAAGCTTCTAAAGTTAAGCCCAACTGCAATGGATTTCTCTGATGACAACTGGGCAAAGAAGTGGAAAAGGATGAGCAAATTTGAAAAATACTGCTGGTTTTACAATAAACTGAATGAGCATGTAATAAATACAATGGAAGGGAAAGATAATTTTAGGGTTTACCGTTTTGAGGATATTTTTGACAGAGAGGATACTTCTTACCTTGAAGATATGCTTAAATTTGCAACAAATTTTAACTCAGAAATTTATGATTATGATTTAAAACCGGACCTTCTTAATAAAAAGGTACACTCAAGGTCTAAAGGGAAATTTCCAAATTTTAAAGACTGGGATAACAAGATGTTTGAACAACTTAAAAGACACTGCAACAGGTGGATGAAGAGATTCGATTATCAGTTATAGTAAAATAATTTATAATAAACTTACAGGGGATTAAAATGTATAAGAAAATACTCTTTGTGTGTGTGCACAATTCTGCCAGGAGCCAGATGGCAGAGGCGTTTGCAAAAAAATACGGAGGCGGTAATGTCTTTGTTGAAAGTGCCGGGCTGGAACCGGGTACATTAAATCAGGATGTAGTTAAAGTGATGTCTGAAAGGGGTATTGATATTTCCGGAAATAAGACAAAGTCGGTGTTTGACTTTTTTAAGGAAGGCAGAACTTATAACTATGTGATTGCCGTCTGCGACAAGGAAGCGGCTGAAAATTGTCCCATTTTTCCGGGGTTTAGCGAAAGACTCCACTGGCCTTTTCCGGATCCCTCTGCAGCTACAGGCAGCGAGGAAGAAAGGCTTGAAAAAGTCAGAAAGATAAGAGATGAGATTGAGGATAAAATCAAAAATTTTCTCAATGCTGTATTATAAACTAAACGATATATAACTTTTATACCAGGTTGCATCTGTTTGAGTATGGTAAATATGTATTTTCATTTTTCAAAGGTTTTGAACCACGAATTTCACTAATTTACACGAATTTACCCTATTAAATGTGAAGGCAGCCCAGCGAAGTCTGATTTAACGGGGTAAACTTAACGCTTAAGACTTAACACTAATACACCTCATCCAAAATACGGCTATGTTTTCTTGGAGTTTATTATTTTCGTGACAGCAACTTGTTATCATTTCTTTCTATACGTTTCAAAAGTTCTACAAACTTTCGGCTGCTTGCCTCCTTTTCAAGATAATTATTGAACGTTACCAATTTCTTTGCATTTATTTTTTCATACGTTCTTCCGAGTCTCTTTTGTTGCTCTTTCGTCTTTTCCCGTCCTCTTTCTTTAAGTCTTTGAAGCAACACCTCTTTAGGTGCAGTAATTTCAATAGTGATTACATTTTCGAAAATATGCTCAAATTTTTCCACAACCTGCCTAGATACAGATATTATATTGGTGCCTTCTTTTATATCATCCTTTGCTATACCGTACAAATTAGAATGAGCTCTCCACTCTGCAATAAAATATCCTGTTTTTGAAAGTGTTTCAAAACATTTACGGCTTATATAATAGTTATTTTCTGATTCGTCGGGACTTCTTGTAATGTATCGTTTTACAAAATTACATCTCATGTATTTTGTCGCACCATTGAGAAGCGTATCTTTACCCGCTCCGCTTTGACCCACTATAAGTATAATTTTTTGCATTATTTTTAGCTTTTAGTATATTTTTTAATGAAATATTCGGGATTTTTGAAATCATCTAAACGTTTCTCAATCACTTCATGCGGCCAGTTCCACCATTTTATTTCCATCATTTTTTCTATAATTTCCTCGTTGAATCGGTATTTAATTATCTTGGCCGGAACTCCGGCAACTACAGCATAAGAGGGCACATCTTTTGTAACAACAGAACAACTCCCAACAACTGCTCCGTCCCCGATTGAAACGCCACCCATTATCAAACTGTTATGTCCCAGCCACACATCGTTTCCAATGATAACCTTTTGGTTTCTCCGCCACTCAAAAAATGAGTTGTCATCCTCTCCGAAACCATACATATCTTTTCTGTAAAGAAAATGGTGCTGTGATACCCATTTCATAGGGTGCTGTCCCGGATTAAGTCTGACATAGGATGCAATGTTTACAAATTTGGCAATTTCCGAATAAATAATCTGGCAGTTTTCGCATGTGTAGCTGTAATCATCTATTGATGACTCAGCAATACTGTTATTTTTACCGATTTCTGTATATCTGCCGATATATGTATCTGTAATGCTGGAAGTGGAGTCTATTAGAGGCTCCGGGGAAAGTTTTTTCTTATCAATTTTATTGAGAGATTTACAGTAAAGCATGGTTTAACACCTGTTTATCATTATTTATCCCGTTATATATTGGTTTACCGTTTTTAATTGTAAAAACGATATTTGGTGTGTAGGACTCATCTATCACTATTAAGTCAGCTTTTTTACCTATCGCTATTATCCCCCTGTCTTTTAGACCCGCTAACTGGGCAGGATTAGTACTCACCAGTTGGAGCCCTTTTTCAAGTGGAATGTTGAGGTCCTCCTGAAGTTTGTAAGGCGCCAAAAGCATTGAGGAAGGGTGATAATCACTGCAGAGATAATCACATAAATTTTTGGATATCAGTTCTTTTGCGGCGATATTGCCGCTCTGGGATCCTCCCCTTACCACATTTGGGGCACCCATGCCGGTACTTATGTTTAAACTTTTTGCATATTCAGCCACTTCTATACTCAGTGGAAATTCTGAAAATGTTATCCCGAGATTTTTAAGTGTGTTTAATTTCTCTTTGCAGTCATCATCATGGCTGAGCACCGGAATATTATATGATCTTGCAAATTTTACAAGTTCCTCAACAATACCTGTTTTGTCGGATGAAAGTTTTTTTTCAATATACTTTTCTATATTTTCAATATCAAAACTGTATGCCGAAAGATGATATTTTTTCCATGACTCAAGAGTTTTAAACTGCCCTTGTCCAGGGGAATGGTCCATAAGTGAGAGCATATTGATTTTATGCTCACTGATAAGCTTTTTGACCGTATTAATAGAACTTCGGCTTGTAATTTCAAACCTGGTATGAATGTAGTTATCAACATTTAAAAACCGTTTGTTGCTGAAATATATTTCATTGACAAGCTCTGCTGATTTTTCCGTTCCCCTTCTGTTTTTGGTGAGTTCTTCATCATTGAAACCCACTGCATGAAACATTGTTGTTATCCCCGATAAACCGAGTTTTTTGTCTAAATTCATAACCGCTGCCTTTAGAGGAAACCTTGCTCCGGGCCTTGGTTCAATCTCCTTTTCTATTGCATCCGAATGAAGGTCAACAAAACCCGGAACGATTTTCATATTCCCCATGTCTATAGCCGAGTCCAGGCTTTTATATGGTTCTATTGATGAGATAATACTGCCTGAAATTGCAATATCCGCCGGGATGAATCTGCCACCGGTTAAAATCTGACTGCTTCTAATTACTAACTGCATAGGCCTTTTCCTCTAAATTGTAAATTTTATCACTTACTTTTTGCATTATATCTCTGTTGTGAAAGATACCTATCATGCTTGTACCTTTCCTTTTTATCTCCAGCAATTTTGTAAGTACTTTTTCAGAATTTTCCGCATCCAGAGAAGCTGTAGGTTCATCTAACAATAGAAGATTTTTCGGAGCTATTACTCCCTGGGCAATATTGACTCTTTGCTGCTCGCCTCCTGAGAATGTCAGGGGTGATATGTTGAGCAGCTCTTCTCTGATACCTAAAAAATCCAGAAGTCCTGATGCCTCATCCAGTGCTTTTGTTTCGTATTCTCCAAGATCTTTTAAAGGCTGTGCCACAACTTCTAATGCAGTAATTCTTGGCAGTACACGTAAAAATTGCGAAACGTAACCTACCTCAGCTTTTCTCATTGTCAGGATGGTGCTTTCATCTGCGGCGGCTAAATTAATTGTTTTTCCATTTTTTGAGTAATAAAAAACATTCCCGGAAGAAGGGATGTATGTCCTATAGATACTTTTTAATACAGAAGATTTGCCGCTGCCACTGCTGCCGCTGAGTGCAAGGAATTCCCCTTCTTTCAGCTCAAATGAAACATTGCTGAATCCTTTAACAACAATCCCGCCTTTGGTATGTAAGGTAAAATATTTTGTAAGTTTCTCAACAAGAAGCCGTGTCATTATTTTCTCCTATAAAATACTGGAAACGATAAGTTGTGTATAAGGGTGGAAAGGATCCTCCAGGATTTGGTCTGTAAGTCCCTTTTCCACAATTTCACCGTTTTTCATGACAACTGTTATATCTGTTAAATGTTTTATGACCCCCAAATCATGGGAGACAATTATCATTGCAAAGCCAAGTTTTTTCTGAAGTATTTTTATCAGATCCAAAATTTTTGCCTGGACAGATAAATCTAACCCTGTAGTGGGCTCATCCAGAAGAAGCAGTTTGGGATCCGATGACATTGCTTTGGAAATTTGTACTCTCTGCTGCTGTCCTCCGGAAAATTTATCCGGGTAATTATCTACTCTGCTTAACGGCAATTCAGTTTTGTCCATAAAATACAGAGCTTTTTCTCTTATGTTACGGTACCGGTTCTCACCCTTCATAATTATTTTTTCAGCTATATTCCCACCTGCTGAAAAATGAAAATTCAAACCCAGAGCCGGATTTTGATAGATAATTGACATCAGTGAAGTTCTTAGCCATTTCAGTTCCTGAAGGTTTGCTTTCATTATATCTTTCATTTTCCCATACTTATCTTTGAAGTCGTTTAAAAAAACTTTTCCTTGAGATGCATCGATGTCCCTATAAAGAAGTTTTAAAAGTGTTGATTTACCGCTGCCTGATTCTCCGACTATCCCAAGAACTTCCCCGTCGTTTAATTCAATGTTTACTGAATTAACTGCGACAATACTTTGGCAATGGGGGCATATCGAGTTTCCGGCTTCTGAACCTGTTGATGAAATACACCTGCTGCAACCGTCCCCGAAGATTTTTGTGAGGTTATTGGTATTTAAAATCATTATAGATTTCCTTTTCTGCTTGCACAGTAAGCAGTGTCATTACAGTAATAATGGGGGTTATCATTTTCATCAAAAATCTCATCAAAATATACCCCTGAAGCGCCGCAGATTTCACACCTTTTGTCTTTAAACTCTTCGATATGAAAGCCTTGGTCATCGAATTTTATAGGCTCAACATCGGTGAAAGGAGGAACAGCATAAATTTTTTTTTCTCTGCCCGCTCCCAGAAGTATGAGTGCCTCATTTTTGTTTAGCTTAGGTGTGTCATATTTGGGGATGGGGCTTGGATCCATTATATATCTTCCGTGAACCCTCACCGGATATCTGCTGCCTATTCTGCTGTCCCCGAATTGGGCTGTATCTTCATAAAGAAGAACCCATAATTTGGAATAATCCTCGTTGGCGTGCATATCTTTTTGTTTGGCACTATCTGTTTCCACATTGGAAAGAACTTCCGGTTCCGGCACCTGCAATACAAGTATCTGCCCATTTTTTAAAGGTTTCTCGGGGATTCTGTGTCTGCTTTGTATCAGTGTGGCTTTTTCAGTTTCGGTGGTGGTTTCATTATTTGTAACATTTTCGATAAATTTTCTGATATTTACTGCGTTTACACTGTCATCCGACCCCTGGTCTATAACCTTTAAAACATCTTCGGGACTTATTACGGAAAGTGTGACCTGCAGCCCTCCTGTGCCCCAGCCTCTGGCAATGGGCATCTCCCTTGATGCGAATGAAACAAGATAACCAGGTATGGCTATAGCCTTTAATATTGCTCTTCTAATTTCTTTTTTGGCATCTTCATCCAAAAAGGCGTAAATCATTTTTTCTCCTTTTTGTTAAATTGATTTGCATTGTCAAATACCTGCAGGTCGGATTGAAAAGTAACGTAGTGGGGGAGTTTAAAATGGTTTGCAAACCCGTATGATTCTATGCCGTCTATATGGAACATTATTATCTCAAAATCATCTGCGATATGTTTCTCTCCAATTGTATAAGATTTATTGTAAAGGGAAAGATCCAGTATTGACATTGAAATTGCTTTTGTTTCATTGAATCCGAAACAAAAACCGAAACCTGTGGTGAGCTTGATATCTCCGTTCTGATCCTTATTAAAGGAACCGACGCACTCACATGATGTTACTTCTATATCGCCTATTTTTATTTCTTCTTCAAGAAAAGGGTGCTTAAAATAAACGGGGGCATATCCAATTCGCAAATCACCGATAGTAGGATGAACATCTCCGTAACCCCTCATAGTGGTATATGCAAAAGCAAGCATGGCACCGGTTTCCCCCCGGCTCATAACCTGTTGTACAGCACTCCTTGGGTAAGGGGGATTTGGAAAAACCCTTGTAATATCCCAAATCTGGTTATCTTTTTCTATTTTTTTTACCAAATTATTGTTTCTTAGTGTAGTCAGGGCTGATTTCAGATAGATATCCGATTTGTTGAAGTTTTTGTACTTTTTTTCCCTGTAATCAGCGTTTAGAAGCAGTTTAACAGCATAATCATCCGAAGGACCCAGGATTTGCCCTCCTTCTATATCTTTAAAAGCGGAAGATATTCTTCGGAGAATTCTTATGTCTTCAGTTTTTACTATCCTGGCATCACCTGTCCGCTGGCACGTACTTCTGTGAGCTCTTACATAGAATGAGGCATTAAGGAGATCTCCGCCTGATTTTCTTATTGCTTCAGCACTTAGTAATTTTGTAAAAAGCCCTCCTTCACTCATAACTTTATCAACAGCAAAACTTAAATTATTTATAATAAAATTATTATCAGATTTTCTGTAAAAAAATTGCCTGTAAAAGTTCTGTGAGTATTCAATAGCTTTTTCTCCGCCCTTTACGGCAACATAACCCATTTTAAATCACCTCAATAGTTGTTGTTCTGCTTAATGCTGTTATCAGCCCTTCATCATTTATAAAAAACACTTCTATACCAAGTGGATAAAGACCGTTTTTTTTATTTAGGGACTCTATAAAATACTTGTCCACGGGAAGAGTTATATTATTAAAATTTTTTATTCCGGGACCTGATATTTTCAGCCTGATACCGTCAAAATCACGACATTTAAAAAATACTGAAGCTGAAAACTCAGGATTTTTAAAAGTTCCGCTTTTAGCCTGGGTAACAGGATCGACAGTAATTCCATCACAAAAAATATAGTCTGCAGTTTCCAGAGGGGCTTTATTTGAGTTTGTGATTAAATTTAAAAGGGAAAAATCTTCTGTACCTTTATAAAAAAATGCAACTTCAGGATAGAGCAGGCATGAAGCTATACCCAGAAAAAATGAATCAAAGACCGGCTTAATTTGACCGTTGGTTCCGGGGTGTGCCAACGAGTGCATTAATATTCTGAAGTTATCTCTGTTTAAATCATTTATATTGTGCTTATCCATATTGACCTACATTAAATCAAAGCTTACTTTTGTAGAATTGACCATTTGGTTTATTTTTTCACGGGTATCAGAAATCTTGGTCAAGGTGGAGATATATAACGATTCTATTAAATCTGTGTACAAGCCTGAAGCGAAACATCCGTCTATCATGGATAAAATCAATGACAGTTCAGGGTTATCATCCATTACCATTGCCCACCCTTTACTACCGTTAACTTCCACGGTACTGGTTGTGACAAGTACCTCACCTGCATAAAATGTACCCCCGCTTACAGGATCTTTCACAGGCAGCATTATTGTTTGGGATGTGGGCTCCTGTATAACAATAACTTTTTGTTCACTGCTTATTTTTTCATATAATCGGTTCAGTTGGTTTTTATCTGAATTTTGAAAAACAAAATTTAGATCTCTTCTATTCATATAAGCTCCTTTTATTATTTAAGCATAAAGTGCGTCCGCACTTTCCACACCGTAAAGATTTATCAAATCATTTCTTGAAATATTTTCAGGACTGCCGTCATAAATGATTTCACCATCTTTTAAAGCAACAATTCTTTCGCACCTTGTTCTGGCAACCTCAAACTGATGAAGTGAAACGATAATAGTGGTTTTGTCTGTTCTATTAATGTTGACCAGGTGATTCATAACTCTGTCCGAGGATGCCGGATCAAGGGACGCAATAGGTTCATCAGCAAGAATTATTTTTGATTCCTGTGCAAGTACCCGGGCTATAGCCCCACGTTGCTGTTGCCCTCCGGACAAAGTAGATGCCCTTTGGAATGCAAAATCCACCATATTTACACGCTCCAGAGCTTCCAATGCTTTAATTTTATCTTCCTTTGGGAAGAATCCCAAAGTGCCCTTCCATGAAGGGATCTTACCGAGTCTTCCAATCAGAACATTTGTCAGAAGTCTTAGTCGTCCCACAAGGTTAAATTGTTGGAATATTATACCGATATACTGGTGTGACTGCCGGCAGGAAGATGTTTTTTTACCATTATTTTGGGTTAGCTGACCTAGCATTTCAATTTCACTATCAGGTACAGGATCAATTACTTCAAATCCGCCTAGTAAACGGAGCAAAGTCGACTTTCCTGAGCCGGAAGGGCCTATTAACCCCACCATTTCCCCTTTTTCTATATTTAAATTAATATTTTTCAGAACAGGTTTTCCTTTTTTAAATGATTTGCAAACATTATTTATTTTTATTACAGACACATAACCCTCCAAGCTATTTTTTATATTAAATAAGTTTTTTTCTTAATTGAGAGGAAAGTAAATCTATTAAAGAAACCGTGATAACCACTACGATAATTATTGCTGCAGCATCTGAATATTTAAATGCCCTGAAAGATTCATAGAAAGTAAACCCTATACCTCCTGCACCAACTATACCTAATACAGTTGCAGAGCGGACATTTGTTTCAAATCTGTACAAAGAAAAGCTTGACCATAGAGGCATTACCTGCGGGATTATACCGTAAATAATTTCATGGAAATATCCGGCTCCTGTGGAACGTATGCCCTCTACTGGACGCATATCCACAGCTTCAACGGATTCGGAAAAGAGTTTGCTTATTATGCCTGTATTATGAACAAAAACCGCCATTGTTCCGGCAAAGGGGCCGAGCCCCACTGCTGCCACAAAAAGAATTGCAAAAACCAGTTCGTTTATAGCTCTTGCTGCATCCATAAGTCTTCTGATTGGCTGGACAATCCATTTGGGGGCGATATTGTTTGATGATAACAAAGCAAAGGGGATGCCGAATACAATTGACAAAAAGGTACCCCATGCTGCAATTGTAATTGTCTCAAACATTTTCATCACATAAAGTTTAAGGTCTGTAAAATCCGGTTTAAGAAAATCGGAAAGATAGGTGGCCATATTTGCTGCATCCGTGAATATCATGGGCCATCTGTAAATTTCTGCAGGAAAATAGGAAATACCCAATACTGCAATAATTACTAAAATATAAGTGGTTCTTGAAAAAATTTCAGGCCATTTTATCCGCAGATGATTGGATGCGTTTGCGGAAAGGTTGAGCTTATCTGTATTTTCCATATTTAACCTCTTGTGTTTCAGGGTAAAAAGCCGCTGTTATTAATGACAGCGGCAAGTGATAAAAGCAGGAGGGGTTAATATCCACTTTTACCATAAATTTTGTTTAACTTTTCAAGCCTTTTAATTTCTGCTTCTGCCTCTCTTAAGGCATCTTTGTCATTATTGTTTTCAGCTTTAAGTTTTTTCTTAAATGCCTCTATTTTACGTACATCAAGAAGCTGAGCATTGGATGATGCCAGGAAAGGTCCCCATCCATCTGACATTTGTGAAAGTACTTTTCTTTCCCTTTCAATTTTATCTATGCTGCCGTAGCGGCCGTATTGTATAAAAAAGTACACTACTTTTTCTTTCAATTTTTCGGGGAGATCCTTTCTCCATACTATTGGATCCGAAGGTATAATCGGCGAAGTCCATATTACTTTTATGTTTTTGGCTAATTCAGGTTTTTGCTGAGAAAATCGATATAGAGATTCATTATTGTTTGTGGCTACATGGACTTTTTCGGTTGCCACAGCAACGGCATTCCCTCCATGGTTGGAGCTTGTTACCCTTTTGAAACATTCCTCGGGGGTAATGGCGTTCTTTGCCCAAACATAGTAGCCCGGAATTGCAAAACCTGAAGTGGAGTTGGGATCACCATTACTGAAAGTCAGAGTTTTATCACATTCAAGAACATCCTCAAGACTGTCAACACCTGAGCCTTTATAGGTGATGAGATGGGAATAGTACCCTCTGGTACCGTCATCTTTTATAGTCTGAACAAAAACCTCACCTCCGGCTCTGTCAACTGCTTCAATTGCCGATTTATTTCCGTACCAGGCAATATCGACCTTATCAAATCTCATCGCCTCTATAATACCAGCATAATCAGAAGCAAAAAATGGCTTTACAGGTATTCCCAGAAAGTCTTCCATGCTTTCAAGGAAAGGCCTGAAACTTTTTTCCAGTGCAGTTGTTGATTCTGTTGGTATGATACCGAAATTAATCTGCTCAGGCATATTACCATGAGAATCAGCATGTACGGAACTGATGCCTAATACTAAAATCATAACCATTACTAATAATTTTCTAAACATGCCACACCTCTTCGTTTTTATTGTAACGTAATAATAAATGTGCAATGTTAAAAAGATATTGTCTTTATGTAATTTACCTGTAAATTTGATTTCTCAGTTGCTTGTATTTACTACATGCTTAAATTTTTAAATGTTTTGAAGTATTTAAATTGCTCAATAAATATTTGGATTAAAATACAGGTAATCTCTATTTGACATTATCTTTGCAATTAGTTGATATTTTTCTGACTGTTATTTTGTAGATTTATTTTATGAAAATTTGCGATATTACTCAGCTGTACAGCCCAATCAGCGGGGGAGTTAAAACTTATTTAAATCATAAGCGTTCTTTTTTCCACAAAAAAGCGGATTTTAAGCATATATTGATTATTCCGTGGCACGAGAACAAAACTGTAGAAGAAAACAACCTCAAAACCTATTATATTAAATCCCCGAAGCTCCCTTTTTCTGAAAGTTATCGTTTTTTTATTAGTCTAAAAAAAATTTATAAGATACTAAATGATGAAAACCCGGATATTATCGAAACCGGGGATCCATATATTCCCGGTATACTTGCTCTGATTGCCGGCAGAAGGAATAAAGTGCATGTTGCGGGTTTTTATCATTCTGACATTCCGGGAGCTATAAAAAGAAGTGTTTTAAAATTTTTACCATCTTTTTGTTTCTGTCCTTTTCATTTTATGATTTTAAAATATCTTAAATGGTTTTATTCCAATATGAATATAACGCTTGTTACCAATCCGGATTTTAAAAATTATTTGGAGAAACTCGGAGTTGATAATCTAAAACTTAATCCTTTTGAAGTGGATACAGAATTTTTTTATCCTGTAAGCAGCAAACATAAAATTTACAGGAAATACGGTATACCGGAAAATGCCAGATTACTTTTGTATGTTGGGAGAATTGCAAGAGAAAAAAATGTATCCGCTCTTTCTCCTGTACCTGAATTAATCAAAGAACTTGATATTTACATTATTGTTGCTGGGGATGGAGAACAAAGACGGTTAATTGAACAGATAAGCCGCGGGAATCCGAAAATAAAGTATATTTATTATATTAATGACAAAGAATTACTCAGAGAGCTTTATTCTGCAGCTGATCTGTTTGTTCATCCGGGTATGTCCGAGACGTTCGGGCTCAGTCTGCTGGAGGCTCAGGCGTGCGGAACCGATTGCGTAGCTTTTGAAAAAAGCGGTTTGGAGTATGTAACCCTCAACAAGAATAACCTTGTTAAAACTTTTGGAACAGAGCCCCTGGCTGCAAAAATTAGTGAAGTTCTGGTAAAAAATAACAGGGAAGATAGCAGTAATAATATTGCTGTTCGTGTGCGTGAAAAATTCGGCAAAGGCAGTTTCTATGAGAATCTTATTAATGAATATGAGAATCTTTTGAAAACCGGAAAAAATTCAGATTTACCAACCCGGCAAGAGTGTGAAGAAGGTGCCCGTTGAAGGTTGAGATAGTAAACGTATCCGATGACTTAAAAGAACATGTAAGACAGATATGCAGACAAACAGGTTTTATGGGCAGCAATGTAAAATCTGTTTTCAGCGAAGGAGAAATTTTTGCCGATTTTTTCACAAAATACTATCTGGACTATGAGCCGGAAAACTGCTTTGCAGCTCTGGAGGATGGTGAGATTGCAGGTTATATTATAGGGTCTTTTCATCCTGTAAGATATTTGTTTTTGGGTATGTTTTTTACAAACATTAAACTCTTTTTCAGGCTTATGCTGAGTTTTTCTAAGGGTAAACTGACTAAAAATGACAGAAACTTTTTGAAGTGGTTCTTTCTGAAAGGATTCAGAGAAACACCACGTATACCTCTCATGGCAGCTCACTTTCACATGAATATTGCAAAAAAATACCGAGATGGCAGTGTTTCACTGAAATTACTGAAGACACTGCTGTCAAAGGCTGAAGGGAACGGTGTTCATAAAATTGCCTTTCAAACGCAGATTTATGATGACAGAAGAGATGTGCGTACATTTGAAAGATTTGGCTTTAAACTGTTTAATTCAAGGAGAACAACTAAATTTGACAAGATATTGGATAAAAATGTTTACATTGCCACCTTTATAAAGGACGTTACCTGAAATGTCTGGTAAATTCTTTGTTGTTTCCCTGCACGATGTCCATGCAGGAAATTACCATATCTTTAACGAGTTCATAAAAAAGCTGAATGAGTTGGGTGTCTATTTTGTTTCTTTACTTGTAGTCCCCTATATGCACAAAGAACATGATTTATCTTCCGACCTGAAATTTGTCCGATGGCTTCAGAAGAAACAGTCTCAGGGACATGAAATTGTATTGCATGGATATTACCATTATGAAGAGATTAAAAAAGACAGTATATTTAAAAATATCATAAGCAGTATTTACACCGCACATGAGGGAGAATTTTACAGAATTAGCTATTATGATGCAGAAAGCAGAATCAGGAAAGGCTTGGAGTCATTCCGCTGCAACGGCTTGAAAGCTTATGGTTTTGTGGCACCGGCCTGGCTTGTTAACGACAATACCTTAAAAACCTTAAAAAATGCTGGTTTAACCTATACTACTAAATTAACAGGTATTTTACTGCTGAAATCAGATATATTTCTTAAAGCCCCTGTTTTATCTTTAACTTCACGCAGTCTTTTGAGAAAGCTTCTCTCAATCATATGGGCAAGGCTTTTCAGTTTTATTTCCGTTTTTTCCCCAATTGTGAGGGTGTCGGTGCATCCCGGTGATCTGGAAACACCAATTTTGAAAGAACAGCTTTTAGCAGAGATAGTTCACCTGAAAAAAAGAAGGAATTTTTTAACATACAAGGAGTTATCGGGCTTATATGCAGAATCAGACTGATTTAAGAAAATCAATAAAAAGAATACTTAAGTGGTCACTGTTTGCTGCCGGGATATCTGTTTCTGTTATAACGGTAATTCTTTTTCTGAACCGGAGTAAATTAAGCTTTGGCTTTGCTTTAAATATGGATTATAAAATCTGGTATTTACTGTTTTTCATGACTTTTTTTGCATGGTTTTCCAAAAGCCTCAGATTATTTACTCTTTTAAAGGCATTGGATTACCCGGTGATTTTACGAAAATCTTTTATGATTTCTTTTTCCTCTGAATTTGCAGTGGCTGCCACCCCTTCCGGTTTTGGGGGCAATGTGGTTCAGTTCGCTTTTTTGAAGAAAACCGGCTTGGCTCCTTCAGAAATTATAAGTGTAGTTGCATTGGAGAATCTAATAGATATTATGATTTTTATTATACTTTTTATTCCTATCTTCTTTGTTTTTTTTGGAAACAATTTACTAAATGAATTTTTGGGTTCTGCGGAGAATAAACTTATTATTCCGGCTCTGCTGAATCATTTGGAAATTGTTGCTGTAATTGTTTTGTTTTGCTTTATAATTTTATCGATAATAATGTTAAAGTTTAAAAGGAAGTTTATTGCTTTTTTTGAAAAATTCAATGTGCTGTCTGAAATAAAGAAAAGTTACAGCTGTTTTAAAGAATTGTTCCGCAGGAGAAAATCCGCTTTAATTGCAGTGAGCTTCTTTAGTTTTACCCAGTGGATATGCAGGTATGGAATCTTGCCTCTTATCGCTTATGAATTAGGAGCGGATGAGGGTGTCTTTTTTCTTTTTTTGATTCAGGGGATATTTATATCAATAGGCCATATGCTGTTTCTCCCGGGTGGCTCCGGTGGAGTTGAAATAATGGCTTCAGCAGTACTTACATTTTTTCTTCCGGTACAACTCATAGGAATGACTGTAATATTATGGCGTTTTTTTACATACTATATGTATTTACTCTTGGGCGGGGTTGTGTTTGGTATATCCGTTCATTATTTTGACACTTTTCCGCTTAAAAATAACAAAGCTTACCTTTAAAAGCGTAACGTTTTTAGCAACCTCCCAAAAATTGCACATTTAAATAGTCTGCCAATACTTTAGATCAATAAGGGGGATTTCCACGAATGAAGAGATCGATGTCTGAGGAACGTACTGCCAGTTAACGATCATACCCTGTGAATGAAACTTGTAACTGAGCAAATATTTGCTAATGATAAGAATTATGAGAGGAGGGCATAGGCGGTTACTGGCAGTAGTTACGAGTTCCGATCTCGAATATGAGTGAAAGCCCCCTTATTGGCATAGCTGTTAAAAAATGGGAGGGCGCCAATAACGTTTTACTTGACAACAGAGTTGTTATCTGCATATTTCAATATATGAATAATTGAAAATCACGAGGTGTTGTATGTCTGAAAACAGTAACAGCAGGCTTGGAAATTTTCCTATAAATTTTTTGGCAGTATTATTAGGCTTAATGGGGTACAGTCTTGCTTTACAAAAAAGTGAGCATATATTTGATTTTGGATTTCCTCTATATAAGCCCTTTTTGTATTTTACAATACTACTTTTTGTCTTTTTCCTGGTGGTTTATGCAATCAAATGCTTAAAATACCCTGAAGAGGTTAAAAATGAGTTTAACCATCCAATAAAAATCAATTTCTACCCTATATTGGCAAAGCTTTTTTTAATTCTGGCTATTATTTATTATCCTTTAAATACAGGATTATCCAAATATTTCTGGTTTGTAGGAGCACTATTGCAGATTATTTCATCAGTTGTGATTATGTACATATGGATCAGACATACAAAGTTTGAGTTCCATCACTTGAATCCGGCCTGGTTTATACCTATAGTAGGGAATGTACTGGTTCCTATTGCAGGTTCTCAGCACGGTTTTATAGAAATATCATGGTTCTTTTTCAGTATCGGTTTGGTAATGTGGATTGCATTGTTTATTATAGTTTTCAACAGAATTATTTTCCATAATCCGCTGCCGGATAAACTGATTCCTACATTTTTTATCCTTTATGCTCCTCCCGCAATTGCATTTATTGCATATGTAAATATTACCGGAGCACTGGACGGATTTGCCAGAGTGCTATATTATATTTCTTTTTTCCTGGTAATAGTTGTATTTACCCAGGTAAAAGTGTATTCAAAGATAAAATTTTATATTTCATGGTGGGCTTACACTTTTCCAACTGTGGCTTTCACTGTTGCTACAATACTTATGTATCACAAAACACACATATTTTTCTTTAATGTTTTAGCAATCATTATGTTATTAATTTTAACTTTAATAATAATATATGTCAGTTACAGGACTGTTAAAGCTGTTAGAAGAAAAGAAATATGTATACAGGAAGAATAAACCTTAAGCGCTCAGTGCATTTTTTATACTTTCCAGCTTTCTTACTTTTACCTGTTTTTCTTCTGTGCATGTGTCCGTGTCCAAAAGCTTCTTGAGAATTTTGTTCAGGTCGTATTTTTCAATGACACGATTTCTAGATGCCTTTTTTAGTTTAAGATATTCAGTATAGTTATTTCTTTTCATCTCGATAACGTTTGCTGTAATGTGGAGCCAGACATCTTTGTTTACAGGGGCAATGAAACCGGTTTCTCCATCTTTTATTATTTCCTGGGGGCCGCCAATGTTTGATACCAGTGCGGGGATTCCACATGCCTGAGCTTCCAAAACAGCCATTCCGAATGTATCAGTAACGCTGGGAAATGCCAAAAGGTCTGCTGAATTATAGATTTCAGGTAAATCTTCATAATCCATCTTACCTTTAAGTATAATATCCTTATTCCGTTTTACTTTTTTGTATAACGTTTTGAAATAAGGACCATCTCCAACTATTTCAAGTTTTACATCCTTTATTCTTTTTTGAAGTTTTTCAAAAAACTCAATGAGAAAATCCATGTTTTTATCTTTGGATATCCTACCTACATAGAGCAATTTAAAGAACCCTTTTTCTTCAGTCTTGGAATGGGGTCTGAAGATATCTGTTTCAATTCCTCTTTTAAAGTAACCCAGATTCGTTTTGCTGAACCCTTTGTTTTCAAGTTTTTGCATATATTCGTTTGTGGGTACAAGTGTTTTATTCATTTTTGAAAAGAACCAGTTTGTGTAAGTATCTACAATATCTGTAATGTTTTTATCCCGAGCGATTTCACTAACCTCACAGGCAAAATCGGTATGATAAATTCCTGTGCATTTTATATCCAGGAGGTTTGCAATCAGAAGCCCCGCAAGTCCCATGGGTCCGGGAGTCGAAATGTAAATCTCATCGGGATTAAATTCATACGCAAACTTCAATAGTCTCAGCATTGAGGGAATTTTTATCTCTAAATGGTTGTAGTATGGCATTTTCAGATTATGCACTGATGGAATTATTTCAATTTGTCCCGGCAGATTCTCAGGGATTTTTTTATCTTTGAGTGTGGCAACAAACATCAAATTTGAATCCACTTCAAAAGCTTTCTTTGCAATCGTTTGAAGTGTTACGGAAACCCCATTAAGATCATTTATTGTATCTGTAAACCATAAAATATTATTCCTTTTTAGAGATTTATCATCTAAAACGTCCTTTTTGAGACTTTCTATCATCTCTTTGCCGGCATACATGTGCTTAAAAGAAGTGTAAAAAGGCATTGTTATGAAAATTCCCGGTATAGCAGAAGAAGCTGATTTCCCCATTTTCACAACATCCAGATTTGTGACACCTTTGTCAAATGATTTCAGCAGTATTTTAAAAATCTGATCTGTACTGTCGGTGATTTTTTCATAAATCAAATCCAGTCTTCTATCTATATTGTCAGTATCTGTACTCTGAACACTTTCCACAAGCTCAGCAATTGCTTTATAAACAGCACTTTTCTTTTTAGATTTCATTTTGCTAAGTTTTATTTTATCTCTGAAACTGAGCTTAGTTTTCTCAAAAATTAAGCTGGTAATTTCCTGAATACTGGATTTTTTAAAAGTTTTGTTTTTTTGTCTGGCAAAATCGCAGGCTATTTTATAAATAGCAAATACAAGGCCTTGGAAGTTATTGGTTCTACCTGAAGCCATTGTTTTTTTGTTTTTGATACTTTCTAAGAAGTTATCGATATTTGTTTCCTTTGAAATGGTGTAAGTTTTGCCAGCAAAAAGTCCCGCATGGTCGTCAGACCCCCCTGTAAATCCTTTTAGCCATGGATCATCACTTATTGGTTCAATTTTATGTTTGGTGTATATGTCTTCGATGTAGCTTTCCGTTAGTCCTCCCAGAATTGCCAGCCATGAATTGTTATGCAACTCGCTTCTGCTTCCGTTTCTTACCTCGAAAATATCAAAAAGGAGAATAAGCTTTTCCAAATGTTCTTTTGACAGCTTTCCGTTTACCGAATATGTTGCATGAGCTACAGAGTATGCAAGATTCTCCTGCTTTATAAAATCTCTAAACGTGTATATGTCTGTGCGTATTTCCTGGATATTTTTAAACTGTTCATAATCAAGACCGTAAGTCAGGATATGAACTTTGCACCCGTCTTCCGGAAAATATACTGTTGATTCCACACCTGTAATAACATTTTCAGGGTATTTTTCCTTTAGTTCCAGTGAACCCTTTATTTCATTATGGTCGGTAATGGTTACAAAGTTCATCCCCCTTTGAACTGAAAGTTTGTAAAGATCTTCAGGTTTTGAATAAGATTCTGAAGCACCGAGCTTTTTCAAAAACCACTCCGAAGGACGGCTGGAATACATTGAATGGAGATGCAAATCTGCTTTAGTTAATTTATCACTCATAATACCTCCGCTTTTTAATTTATACTAAGGAAAAATATTAAGATTTTGTGATAAAAACTTTAAATAATTGTAAAAAATTGTTTTTGATTTTGGACAGGATGAAAATTCTTAATAACTCAGAAAGTGAAGTACTATTCCGGCAAAATTTTATTTTAAACCCTTTATTTACAGTTATAAGGGGATATTATTCCGTTTTCTGGAAAATGAAGAAAAACATTATTTAATGATGTATAAATGTAAAAAAGTTGTAAATGACAACAAATTGCTTAAAAATTCCACTTTAAACATATATAAAGATTTCTTATGAGAAAAATATTGATTATTTTGATGTTTTTGGTTTTGGCTAAATTTTCTTTTGGCGCTGAAACGTTTTTTCATTTGAGTGATAATCTGACTGTTATTTCGGCGCTGTCAAATGCTATTTCAGACTCAGCCGACCTTTTGGACAGAACAAAGGCGGGATATCCGCTTATTTTTTTCTTGGAAGTTAATAAAAAAATTAAAAACGGTTTTAAAGTATCGGTTATTAAGACCAATAGTTACTGGAAAATAAAAATTTCCGGGAGTACTCAACAGAATATTGTTTACGGTGTGTACTCTTTTCTTCAGGATGCCGCAGGTTTTCGTTTTGTACATCCGGAACAAACTGTAATTCCCCGCAGAATTTTATTGGAGAATATAAGCTATAATAAATATCCTAACTTTAAGAATCGCGGCTTTCATCTGCATACACTTCATCCCACTGAACTTACTGAATATCTGCATGCACCCTGGAGAGCAGGGGCTATGGAGAAAATAGACAATTATCTGAAATGGCTTGTAAGAAACGGTCAAAATGTTTTTCAGTTTTATCTTTTACGGACTGTGAATTTGGAAAAATGGTCGGATTATGCTCCTGAACTTGTTGAAAGAGCACACAATTATGGGGTGAAGGCAGGCATAATGACGTCATTCAGCATGATACAGCAGAATGCTTTTCAGTTTGTTACGCTGTTTAAGAATAATTATAAAAGGCAGATCGACGAGAAACTTTCAATGTTGTTCAAGTCCGACTGGGATTTTGTTTCCATTGATACCACCATGGGAGAATTTTTGCCGGATTTAAGGGTTACACATTCGGACGAAATACAATACCTGATAAGAAAAATTGAGAGGGATTATTCAAGCAAGGTTTTTCTTGCAACACATGTAATAAAAGATGAAAAACGAATATTACATGACGGTAATTGTAATATAATGAGCGATAATACCGGAATATTGATTCATACGGTTATGTGCTATGCCCTTAAGGACAACTATGCCCCCGCCTATGAAAATAAGAATTTTCGGTTTATGTACAGCAAACTTTTGCATTATAACAGAGAAAGAGATGTATGGTATTGGCCAGAGTCTTCATACTGGGTTACATTCGATAATTCAATTCCCAATTTGTTTTTACCATATCTGACTTCTAGGTGGAATGATATAATGCTTTTAAAAGGTAAAGATATAGCCGGACATTTGACGTTTTCTTCGGGCTGGGAATGGGGGTACTGGTTAATTGACTGGGCTGTGGCAAAATGGTCATGGACTGGGAACACAGAAAATCCAGGCTCTGAGAAAATTAATATTTTCGAATTCTTATTTGGTAAAAATCTATTATCACGCTTGTTCGGCAAATCACTTGATCTGCAGATGGAGTTTTTGATTGATGAAAAGCTGCTTGAATATTTGCCGGCAGCAGCGCCTTTTTCAGAACTTCCCCCGCCTTTTAACAGAGGATTCCAGCCGAGACCTGTATTTACCATGAAAGAGATTTTGTCAATGAACACAAAAAATGCCGCAAATATAGCGGAGAATAAAAATATCATGATGCTGAAAGAATTTTACAAGCAAGCAATAACCCTCAGCAGTTTAATTGATAGGGAAATTGATGATATTGAGAACAAAGTGTTGTCAGATTTAGCTGACGAGCTGAACAATGCCCTTACAGTGACAGCATTGAGGGCTAAATTTAAATATTTGCTGCTTACAGCTTCCGCATATAAATCTTTGGGAAATATAAAAGGATATAATGCGAAAATGACAGAAATGTCTTTTGTTTATCAGAGTGCACTTAAACTGGTAAAAGAGCAAAAGAGATATTACAGATTTGATGGATATATATCAGAAAGATTTGACAGCTTTACATCTTACGGTTTCGGATACCTTTACCCTGTTTCAAATCTTTTTTTCTGGAAAAGGGAGATGGAACAGCTGAGGCGGGAGCAGTTTAACGCTTTTTTTATGAACATATGGGATTTTGAAAACATATTAGGACTTTCCAGTTTATTTTAGAAAGAAACGCAAAAAACGTTCAACATATAACGTTCAACGTTCAAGGTTCAACGTTATTCGTTGTTATTCATAGTTTAAATAAACTTAGCACTTTGCACCCCAGTTAAACATAAAAGCTGGTTTAACATGGTAAACTTAGCACTTAGAACTTAATGCTTAGCACTAACATACCACTCCTCCACTCTTCCACTCTTCTACTCTTCCATTTAATTTAGAAAATCGGAGGCTTCCTGGGCGATTTCGCTTCTTTCACATCTATCGAGTATAATCGAGGCTGCAATCTTTGATTTATTCTTTTTAAACCTCTCAGAACTATAAACCAAACCATTATCTTTTTCATCCAGGTAAGGGTTGTCTATTTGGGAAGGATCTCCTGTCATAACTATTTTAGTGTTTTGCCCCGCTCGGGTAATTATTGTTTTAACTTCATGAGGTGTAAGATTTTGCGCTTCATCGATTATCAGGAAGGAGTCGTGGAAAGTTCTGCCTCTGATAAAGTTTATTGCTTCCACCTCTACAAAATTTGTACTTTTCAGGTAATCCAGTGTCAATTCATTCATATGTTTTTTCAGAAGTGCGTTATCCTTACTTACAGGTTGTTTGTCCTCGCTTATATTGTCAAGAATAAGCTCCATATTGTCATAAATGGGTTTAAGCCACGGTTCCAGCTTTTCGTTAAGATTCCCTGGAAGATATCCCAGATCTCTGCCCATAGGCACATGAGACCGTGTTATCACCATTTTTTTGTATTTTTGGGTTAATACCTGTGATAATCCGGAAGCAATTGATAACAGTGTCTTCCCTGTCCCCGCGAAGCCGATTGCAAATACAAGTTTGATATCATCCCGCATAAGGGCATCATAAAGAAATTTTTGTTTATAATTAAGAGGTGATATATAGAAATTTGCCGGTTGATTTTTCAGAAGTTCCAGTTTTTTCGATGATTTCTCATTAACAATACGGCACAGAGCTGTTTTTTTACTGTTCATAAGGGAAGCTACTATTGCATAGTCGGGCAAAGTCTCTGAGTTTTGGTTAAACTGGACTTCAATCTCATCTATGTCGATAAAATTTTTTTCATATATTTTATCGATATTTTCATCTGAAGAAACGTACATTATGTCGTTACTGTTTAAGCATTGAAAAGATTTCTCGTGGTAGTAATCTTCAGCTTTTATCCCTATAACCTCGGCTTTAATTCTGAGGTTTACATCTTTTGATACCAAAACAGTTGTTCTGGATGATTTACTTTTTAAATTTAGTGCTGCTTTGAGGATAAAGTTATCATTAATATTTTTCCCTAATTCTATAGGTGCACCCTTATCCTCTATGTGGAATCTGACGAAGAGCTTGCCTCCGTTTTTGAGTTTTACTCCTCCCAGCAGATCCCCTGTAGACCTGTAATTTTCAAGCTGCCTAATAAATTCCCTTGCGTTGTAGCTTCTTGAATCAAAGCCTGTTTTGAGATTATCCAGCTCCTCAAGTACTATTGCAGGGATGTAAATGTTATTATCTTCAAAAGAATCTAAACAATACGGGGAGTGAAGAATTACGCTTGTATCGAGTACAAAATTTTTTTTCTTTGATTTAGTCATAATGCCACCTTCAAATTATTAAATATTTTATTACGTTTTGCTCATTGTTCCTGTTGCAAGTCTTTGCGAGGAGTTGTAACGACGAAGCAATCTCTTTTTTATATTATTTTGAGATTGCCACAACCGAGCACTTAGATTCTTAAGTGCTCGGTTTCGCAATGACATAGCAAAGTACGAAACTTGAAGTTTTATTTTTATAATTTTAAACAAAAAGAATCAGAAAATTGTTAGGAAGTTGTCAAATAATCTTTAAGTATTTTAATTACATGAAGTATGCAGTGTCTTTAAAATTTATTGAGAAAACCATAGTTTCCTCATTTTACAAAAATTTTACATGCACATTACATATATATAACATGTTAGCACTATTAATTTAATCATTCACAATCAGGCAAATGATTGGAAAAACGTTTAAAAAAAGGAGGTTCTTACATGAAACGTTTGTTGAAAAGTATGCTGATAGCTGTGGCAATGGTTGTTTTCGCCAGTAGTTTCGCCTCGGCTAGGGATCAGATCAGAATTGTGGGTTCAAGTACGGTTTATCCTTTTGCAAGTTATGTGTCAGAAGAATTCGGGGCAACAACCAAGTATCCCACCCCCGTTATCGAGTCAACAGGTTCCGGTGGCGGACACAAATTAACATGGGCAGGAGACGGTATTGACACACCTGATATTACCAATTCGTCAAGACGTATCAAGGTTTCAGAGTTTAAAAGGGCCATGGACAACGGAGTTGACGGAATTATTGAGGTGGTTTTCGGATATGACGGAATTGTTCTGGCAAACAATGAAAAGGCCGAAAGACTTAAATTAAGCAGAGAAGATATACTTCTGGCTGTTGCAGCTGAAGTACCGAAAAATGGTAAACTGGTGAAGAATCCTTATGAATACTGGGACGAGATTAATCCTGATTTGCCGCACACTAAAATTTTGATATACGGTCCTCCGACTTCTTCAGGGACAAGAGATGCTTTTGAAGGATTGGTCATGGAGGCTGCTTCCGAGGAAATTCCTGCTTACGGAGGTGAATATACCAAGATTCGTCAGGACGGGGCTTATGTGCCTGCTGGTGAAAATGATAACCTTATAGTCCAAAGGCTCACAAAGGATCCGGATGCAATTGGTATATTTGGATATTCATTCCTTGAGGAAAATCAGGGCAGGATACAGGGAGCAATAATTGAAGGATATGAACCTAAGCCTGAATATATATCCAGCGGAAAATATCCTGTATCCAGAAGTTTGTATTTCTATGTTAAAAAAGATCATATCGGAAAAGTTCCCGGTATAGATGCTTATGTTGATCTTTTTCTCAGTGAAAAGATGATTGGGGAATACGGCTATCTGAAAAATATAGGCTTGATACCTCTGCCTAAGGAAAAAAGGGAAGAAGTCAGGAAAAACTGGGAAAACAGAAAAGAGCTTCAATTATCAGACTTGAAATAAGTTCAGAAAAATAATATATAGGAGAGCCGGTTTTTGCCGGCTCTTTATAGTTTTCAGGGAGTTTAAGATTTGAGCTTGGGGAATCTTATATTTATTGTGCTGGGCGGCATAGTTCCGTTAGCTTATATAGCCTATATTATAGCATCCAGAAAAGCATCTGTCTGGGAAAATCAAAATATATCCATTCATTCCCGACCGTACATGCACGGATGGTTTGTTGTGGTAATTATGGGTGTGCCTTCGATGGTGGCGGCTGTCGCTGCCGGTCTGTTACATGTTACCGGTATTTACTCTGTAAGCCCGTTTATACTTATTGCTGCATGTATTGTTTTGGTGGCATCAGGTTTTGCATTTGGTTTAAAGAAAATATCCCCGGATTTCAGAGCACGTAATAAAGTGGAAAATGTTATAAAGTGGTCTTTGATTGCTGCATCTCTTGTTTCTATTATGACGACGGTGGGCATTGTTCTTTCCATTTTATTTGAAGCGCTGAGATTTTTTGATGCTGTTGGCTTCTGGAATTTTATTACAGGAACTAAATGGAATCCTGATACGGCTTTTCTGAGCGGAGCCGGCAGAGGCGGGGAACAGGCGGCTACTGCCGATTTTGGTGCCGTTCCTATTTTCGCCGGTACGTTTATGATAACGTTTATTGCAATGTGTGTTGCTGTTCCGATTGGACTTTTTTCAGCAATTTTTCTGGCTGAATATGCAACTCCAAAATTTCGAAAAATAATGAAACCGCTTCTTGAAGTTCTGGCTGGTATTCCAACAGTTGTATACGGATTTTTTGCCGCAATTACCGTAAGCCCTCTGGTTGTTAAGGCTGCGGCTTTTTTTGGTCTGGAAGCTGCTTATACCAATGCGCTTTCACCGGGCCTTGTGATGGGTATTATGATTATTCCTTTGATGTCATCACTTTCTGATGATGTTATAAATGCTGTACCCCGCAGTCTCAGAGAAGGGTCATTGGCTTTAGGTACAACAGTGGCCGAAACAACCAAAAGGGTCATATTGCCTGCAGCACTGCCGGGGATTGTATCAGCATTTCTTCTTTCTGTTTCCAGAGCTATCGGGGAGACTATGATTGTTGTTATGGCTGCAGGATTGAGACCCAATCTGACAGCTAATCCACTGGAAGGTATGACCACAGTTACCGTGAGAATTGTGGATTCTCTTACAGGCGATCAGTCTTTTGACAGTCTGGAAACACTGTCTGCATTTGGCCTCGGCTTTGTTTTACTAATACTTACTTTGATTTTAAATATTATATCAACTATCATTGTCAGAAAATTCAGAGAAAAATATGAATAGAGTGTGTGTTAATGTCATCGCTTATTGAGTCTTCGCAGGCAAATAAAAAAAGGTACAGAGCGGAAAAACGCTTCAAATTTTACGGTTTTGCAGCATTGCTTCTGTCTCTGGGATTTTTGATTTTCTTTTTTACTGATATTGTCAGTAAAGGTTATACCGCTTTTATGCAAACAGAGATAAAAGCGAAAGTCACATATACAATGGAAACCGTGGAAATCCCCCCTTTGGCAGTAAACGAGGAAGTGAGGGATTTTGTCAGTCACGGTTTTGTGAGAATGATTCCTTCACAAGTGGAGAATAACCCTGACTTGATGGGCAAAACAGTAACACGCTGGGTTGTGGCAAAGGACTCTGTGGATCAGTATATTAAAGGCCAGCCTAACGGTCTCAGCAGCAGTGACAAGCAGAAAATAGACAAATTGAAGAATGCGGGGAAGATTGAGCTTGCCTTTAATAAATATTTTTTCATCAACGGTGACTCAAAGCTTCCGGAAATCTCAGGTATCTTTTCTGCAGCCGTGGGAACGCTTTATGTAATAATTCTGACTGTTCTTTTCAGTGTACCTATCGGGGTAATGTCTGCAATATATCTTGAGGAGTACGCTCCTGACAATATGCTTACCCGCTCCATTGAGGTTAATATAAATAACCTGGCGGCCATACCTTCCATTTTATTTGGTTTACTGGGGTTGGCAGTTTTTATCAATTTTTTCGGTGTGCCCAGATCTTCAGCTTTGGCGGGAGGATTGACGCTGTCTCTTATGACACTTCCTGTTATAATTATCAGCACCAGAGCCTCGCTTCAGGCTGTACCTGATTCGATCAGACACGGTGCGCTGGCTGTAGGTGCATCAAAATGGCAGATGATCTGGCATCACATACTGCCTGTTTCTGTACCGGGAATTCTGACCGGTACAATTTTAGGGGTTGCCAGAGCCATGGGCGAAACAGCTCCGTTGCTGCTTGTGGGGATGATGGCTTATATTCCGGAAGCTCCGGATTCGTTCACTGATGCTGCAACAGTTCTTCCCGCCCAGATTTATACATGGGCTTCAGCTTCCCAGAGAGCTTATGTCGAGAGGACTGCTGCTGCCATTATCGTTTTGCTTGCAATTTTATTAACATTAAACGCGGCTGCTATCTGGTTGAGAAATAAGAACGAAAAGAAATGGTAGACAAATGATACGATTTTTACTGGAGGAAAAATGTCCGCCGATGTAATGGTAAAAGTGGAAAAGATGAGTTTTTATTATGGTGATTTTAAAGCTCTGAATGATATAAGTCTGGATTTTATGAAAAATCATGTAACTGCACTTATAGGACCCTCAGGCTGTGGAAAAAGTACATTTTTAAGATGTTTGAACAGGATGAACGATCTGATTCCCGATACGAAAATAGAGGGAAGGATTTTGTTCGGGGATGTTGATATTTATGACCCCAAAATAGATGTGGTGGAGTTGAGAAAACGAATTGGCATGGTGTTTCAAAAACCCAATCCTTTTCCAAAAAGTATTTATGAAAATGTAGCTTATGCTCCTAAAATTCATGGTATTGCCAACAAAGGCCCTCAGATGGATGATCTCGTGGAAGAATCCCTCCGCAAAGCAGGTTTATGGGATGAAGTGAAGGACAGACTTACTGAAGTGGCAACCAATTTGTCAGGCGGACAGCAACAGAGGCTGTGTATTGCACGAGCCATAGCCATGCAGCCGGATATCCTTTTGATGGACGAGCCGGCATCAGCACTTGATCCTATTGCTACACAGAAAATTGAGGATCTGATTTTTGAGCTGAAGGAGCGTTATACGATAATAATTGTTACTCATAGCATGCAGCAGGCTGCCAGAGTCTCTGACTATACGGCATTTTTCTATATGGGTGATTTGATTGAAGTTGGAGACACACAGGAGATATTTACTCAACCGGCCAAAAAACAGACGGAAGATTATATCACGGGAAGATTCGGATAAGAGCCGTGACGGGTAAAACCGTAATGCGTCGGCTCAACGTTGTAAAAACATAAGAAACAAATCCACTAATGCCAAATATACCACTCAACCCATATACCAATACACAAATTTACCAGCCCGCCAATACACTATTAAGCAATTCAACGTTCTCTAATCTTGTGAAATTATTATCTCTGTGGTATTTATACTGAAAAGTATTCAGAGGAAAATATGTTGTCGTACTGTTCCAAAGATTGTCCCGATTTGTGCTCCTTTGATATAACTGTGAAAGGCGGAAAGGCTGATATAAAACCTTCTCAACATTATTTTCTTGATGTGCCCTTTGTATGTACAAAGCTTAAACACTTTTTTGACAGGGAGTTTTCCGACGTTAAATCGTTTTTGAAAAACGCCGCTGAAGAGCAAAAATTCTGCTCACATAAAGATGCTGTTTGGGAGACTGCACAGTTTTTGAAGCGGAACCGTGATAAAAAGATTCTGTTTATTAAAGGTTCCGGGAGCTTAGGGTACAATATGTATTATTGGGATAAACTGTTCAGCAGTTTTCCTAACTGCTGGTTTGTAGAGGGTAGTCCCTGTGATGAAACGGGGATATCTGCTCATATAGAAGACTTTGGCTGCATAAAAAATCCCCGAATTACGAATCTCATTCAAGCTGATACGATTATATTGTTTGGCAAAAATGCAAAAAACTGCAGCCCGCATTTGTATGCATACTTGAAAAAGATGAAAAAAGTCGGGAAAAAGATTGTGTATATTGATCCTGTGAAGACTGCCACTGCAAAACTTGCCGATAAATTTATCAGAATCAATCCCGGAGCCGACGGGTTACTGGCAGCGGCACTTCTGGAGGAAATTGTACCCGGTCAGGGATATAAGGTTGAGGGGATTTTTGACAAAACGGGACTTTCATCTGAAGATTTTGATTATTTGAGGGAGTCTGTCAAGAGCGGCAAGACGGCATTTATCCAAGGTTTCGGTTTGCAGCGATATTCAAACGGTGCCAATATTGTAAACTGGATAAACAAGCTGGCTGTATACACGAACAATGAGCAGCTCCTTTATTACGGAAAGTCATCACAGGAAAATCTTAATAAGCCGGAGATTGTCAAAAAGAACAGAGTGAATATTGCAGATATCACTCATAAAATGGGAGAAGGGTTCTTTGATATTTATGTTGTGGTGGGGGCAAATCCGGTTATTACCTATCCTGAGCCCCTGTTACAGGTCAAGGAGTTTGGCAATAAAAACCTAATTTGCGTAGATACCAATTATACAGAGACAAGCAGATATGCGGATTATTTTATCAAATCTGCTGGTATGTTTGCCCAGGATGATTTTAGCGAAAGTTATTTTTTTAATGTAAAAGGTGAAAGAGGTGCAGTGAATTCTGAGACTCTTACTGATGTGCAGATTGCCTGCAGTATCGGTGAAATTCTGCATACAGATGTAAGTCTGAAAAAGAAAAATAAAACGGAACCTGTCAAGTCCCGAAAATACATAAAAAGAGCTCTTGAACTGAAAGAGCCGCACGTGGAAAAGGATAAGTTCAGACTGCTTACGGCTTCCCATTATTTTTATCTGAACTCTCAGCTGGCAGACAAGTACAGAAATATCGACAATTATGTTTTTATCAGCGGCAAGGATGCTGATGAACTAAATGTTTCAAATGGTGATCTGCTTAGGGTATACAACGAAACCGGTGAATTTTTGAGCCAGTGTAAGATTAGTAATATGGTTGAAAATAAAACGATACTCGTATATAAGAACAGAAAGCTTGTAAAAGGGTGGCCGAACATGGTGAGTAAAAGTATGCCAACCGATTCAAAAACCGGCCTTGCTTACTACGATACTTTTGTGAATGTGGAGAGATTAGATGGCTAAAAAGGAAAGAAAATTTGCCAAATATTTTGGCGGCGAATATATGAAGTATTGGTATGTCGCTTTTGTAGTGGTATTAGGTATTATGATTTTCGATATGTATAATGACAGACATGTGAGATATTACGAGCTGACTGTATATAATAATGCCGGTGAGGTGATAAAACAGTCTGAGGTGGAGAACAGGAATGTCGAATCACTTGCTCTGAAGCTTCCGATCACAAAAGCATTTGATCCTGTTAAGAAATTTGAATTTTAAAGTATGATATATCTTGATTATGCTGCTACAACACCGGTTTACAGTGAAATAAGGAAAAAGATTCCCGATTTACTGGACAGATATAATTTCAACCCCTCGGCTCTGTATTCTGCCGGGGTTCAAACACGCGAGACATTGGGGAATGCCAGAAGGCAGCTCGCTTTTTATCTGAACGTTTCTCCGAATAATATAATTTTCACATCTTCAGCTACAGAAGCCGCCAACATGGTTTTTAAAGGCCTTAATTATAAATCTGCAAATAAAATTCTGCTGAGCAATCTTGAGCATAAATCGGTGATTGAAAGTGCCGAAAGTGCGTCGGAGTTGGGAGCGGAAACCATTTATATTAAGCACCACAGAGAGGAATTGAAGTTTGAGGATATAAAGCCGTTTATTGATGAGGATGTCAGAGTTTGTTCGGTAATGCTTGTGAATAATGAAACGGGCGCTGTCAATCAGCTGGAGAAACTTGCCTATGAAATAAAAAGTTATTCCAAAGATATCCTGGTTTTCGCAGATATAGTTCAGGGTTTCGGTAAAATTCCGGTTAATCTTGAAAACATTGATTTTGCCAGTATCAGCGGGCATAAACTTGGGTCGATGAAAGGAGCCGGTTGCCTGTATGTGAAAAATCCCGAAATAATCAAACCGCTGATTGTGGGCGGCGGACAGGAATTCGGTCTCAGAAGCGGTACGGAAAATGTTGTGGCTGTGCTGACTCTGATACAGGCATTGAAAACTACTGCAAAATTGTACGAAGAAAACGGGGATCATCTTAAAAAGCTGAAGAAAAAGATGGTAGATTTCTGTGATAAAATGCGTTTTCATATAAATTCTCCTGAAAATTCTGTGGATTACATCTTTAATTTTTCAACCGGTAAGCTGCCTTCTGAGGTATTGATTAATCACCTTTCTTCCAAAGAGATTTATGTATCGGCAGCTTCGGCATGTGCAAAGGGAGGTGTCAGCAGGGTGCTTAAAAATATGGGCTACTCGGATGGCATAGCTGCAACAGCTTTGAGGGTTTCTTTACATCCTGATGTGAAGGAAGAGGATATCGATAAACTTATACATGAAATCCAGTGGGCATCTGAAACTCTGGTGTTGTGATGAAAAAATGTCTTCTTATAAGTGTCGGGGAACTTATTCTTAAAGGGAAAAACAGAAATATTTTTGAAAATATCCTCATAAAAAAAATAAAAGAGAAAGCAGAAACAACCGGTCCTTACGAATTTAAAAAATACAGAGCACGTTATGCAGTTATCGCAAAAACTGATGATGCCAATCTTCAGGAGCTCATTTTAAAAGTCAGAAAAATTTTCGGAATTACGGTTATCTTTCAGGGATATATTGTTTCAAGAGATATTGACTCAATAAAGAAAAGTGTTTTAAAAGTAGCTGAAAAGGATTCCACGTTCAAAATCCGAAGTAAACGTCATGATAAATCTTATCCCATCAAGTCGCTTGATCTGAACCGTGAAATCGGAGAATTTGTTCTCTCTGAAGTCCGGGGGACAAGCGTTGACGTGCATAATCCGAAGCAGATTATAAATATTGAGATTTTTGAAGACTCGGTAATTGTGTTTACAGAGGCGGTAAGGGGCATGGGAGGGCTGCCGTATGGAACAGCAGGCAGAGTTGTTTCTCTCTTTTCAGGAGGGATTGATTCTCCCGTTGCTTCCTGGATGATGATGAAGCGTGGATGTGAAATAATCCCCGTGCATTTTCATACACCTCCTTATACCGGTGAAGGTTCTATTCTGAAGGTTAAAGATTTGATAAAACATCTCGCAGATTTTGCCGGTAAACCGATAGTTTCATATTTTGTTAATTTTACGTCTGTTCAGCTTGCCGTTAAAAAATGTGTGCCTGACAAGTACGTGACAGTTGTCAGCAGACGCTTTATGGGGCGTATTGCCGAAGATATCGCCCGCTCGGAAAAAGCTAAAGGTGTTGTTACTGGTGAAGCCCTTGCACAGGTTGCAAGTCAGACGCTTGAAAATATGCTGTGCGTGGACGAGGTCTTTGGATTAACTGTTCTAAGGCCTTTGGTGGGGCTGGATAAAGAAGAAATCGTAAAGAAAGCCCGTTATATAGGAACATATGATATATCCATAAGAAAAGAGGTTGACTGCTGCCATTTGTTTGTACCTAAAAGACCGGAGACGAAAGCTAATATTGCCGGTGTATGTAATGCTGAAAAAAAAGTGCTTGAGCAGCTGGGAACGGATTGGAAATATGAGTGCAGCGTTGAAAAAATAGGTTAATAGAGCAGGGGAGGCTGCAGTTTTTTCTGCAGCCTCTATGGAAAGAGAAAATCAGGCAAGAGATATAAGCAAATCGCCCGATTCTATCTTATCTCCTTCATGCAGATAGATTTCTTCCACTTCACCGTCACAGCTGGCGGTGATTTTTGTTTCCATTTTCATAGCTTCGGTGATGATGAGCAGATCGCCTTTGGCAACCTTTTCTCCCTGTTTCACATTAACTTTCAGTATTTTTCCGGGCATGGTTGCGCAAATCTGTTTGGGATCCGAAGAATCACCTTTTACATTTGATTTAATAACATCTGTTAATTTTTCGTCTTTTATTTTTACCGTTCTGGGTTGACCGTTAAGTTCAAAAAATATTTTTCGGTATGCTTTTTCATCCGGTTCGCTTTCACCGAGATATTTAATAATAAGGGTTTTTCCTTCTTCGATATCCACCTGAATCTCTTCTTCTTTTTTCAACGGGTAGAAGAAGGAGCGTGTGCTGAAAATAGAGGGGTCTCCGAATTCATCGGTAAAATTTAACCACTCTTCAAAAACCTGAGGGTATAAAGCATAAGAAATTATATCTATGTCCGAGAGTTTTCTGTCGTATTTTTTCTCCAGACGTTTTTTAACATTGTTGAAATCGTAGGGAGGAAGCTTTTCGCCGGGTCTCTCTTTTATAGCTTTTTCATTTTTAAGTACTATCTTTCTGAGTTTTTCGTTGAATCCGCCGTATGGCTGACCGAGCAGTCCTTTGAAAAAAGCTACGACGGAGTCCGGGAAAGAAAGGGTTTCGCCCTTTTCATACAAATCTTTTATTTCCAGCTCGTTTCTTACCATAAACAAAGCCATGTCACCAACAACCTTGGAGGAAGGTGTCACTTTTATAATATCGCCCAGTTCATCATTCACTTCGGCATACATCCTCCTGACTTCTTCCCACTTGTCTATCAGGCCCATGGCTTCCACCTGCACAATAAGATTGGAATACTGCCCGCCGGGTATCTCATGGTCATATACCTCAGCTGATGCTGATTTCATGCCGCTTTCAAATGGGAAATAATACCTTCTCACCCTGTCGAAGTAGTCTGAAATATTCTGCTTCCATATTTTGTCCAGACTCGAAGCTTTGTCAGTATACTCAATTGCCGAATATATTGAACCAAGATTGGGTTGACTCGTAAGTCCGCTCATGGAGCTTACAGCGGCGTCCACTACATCAGCTCCAGCTTCAATAGCCATAAGTGCTGCAGCTTCTCCGTTACCACTGGTGTCATGTGTATGAAAATGAACGGGGAGTCCCGTTTCATCTTTGATTGCCTTTACCAGTGTTTGGGATGCGTATGGCTTTAAAAGTCCCGCCATATCTTTGATACCGATAATGTCGGTTCCGGCTGCAGCCAGCTCATTGGCTAATTTTATATAATATTCGAGATCATATTTTGTTCTGTTTTTATCGGAAATATCCCCTGTATAGCATATGGAGGCCTCGCAGATTTTATCATGTTTTTTCACTTCCTCGATTGCCGGTTTTAGCTGCTCGATCCAGTTAAAACAGTCGAAAATACGGAAGACATCTATACCGTTGTCGGCTGAAAGTTTTATAAATCTTTTTACAACGTTGTCCGGATAGTTCGTGTATCCAACGGCATTAGAAGCTCTTAAGAGCATTTGGAAAAGAACATTGGGAATTTTTTCTCTTAAAAGTCTCAGCCTGTCCCAGGGTGATTCTTTGAGGAATCTGTATGCAACGTCGAATGTTGCACCACCCCACATTTCCAGCGAGAAGAGCTCGTGCATATGATGTGAGTATGCATCAGCTATATTAAGCATATCGATTGTCCTGAATCTTGTGGCAAGCAGTGACTGATGAGCATCTCTGAATGTTGTGTCAGTAAAAAGAACTTCCTGGGACTGTCTTATATAGTCCAATACCCCCTGAACACCTTTTCTGTTCAGAATATCTTTGGTTCCGCTCGGAATTTTTTCACCAAATTTCGGAGGAAAAGATTTTATAGGAGGCAGAGTAACATCATCGGTAATTTTAACGCCCGAGGGGTTGTTTACAATATTATTTGCAAGAAATTTCAATGCTTTGGTTGCTCTGTCTCTCTGCTCCTTGAATCTATATAATTCCGGGGTATTATCCACAAAATTTGTGTTAAAAGTACCCTTTATAAAGTCTTCATGCATGACAACATTTTCAAGAAACTGAATGTTTGTTTTTACACCTCTGATACGGAATTCTTTCAGTGCTCTATCCATTTTTCTGGCGGCCTGCTCCAGGGTGGTTGCCCATGAGGATACTTTTACAAGAAGGGAATCATAGTGTGGTGAAATTACCGCCCCTGCAAAACCGCTACCTGCATCCAAACGCACTCCGAAGCCGGCAGCAGTCCTGTAGGCTTCAATTTCACCGGTATCCGGCATAAACTGATTTTCAGGATCCTCAGTTGTGACCCGGCTTTGTATAGCAAATCCGTGTTTGTATACATCAGATTGTTTGTTTAAGCCTATAAGCGGATAATTCAATTTTTCACCGGCTGCGATAAAAATCTGTGCCTGTACTATATCAACACCAGTAATAAGTTCCGTTACAGTATGTTCAACCTGAATACGGGGGTTGACTTCCAGAAAGTAATGTTTCCCTTTTTCATCCACCAGGAATTCAACTGTTGCAGCGCTGACAAGGTTTGCTCTCTTGCCTATATTGACTGAATCTTCATAGAGTTTGTCCAGGGCATCTTTAGGGATGTTTATTGAAGGAGCAATTTCGATTACCTTTTGATGCCTTCGCTGAATGGAGCAGTCTCTTTCATACAAATGAAAAGTATTGCCGAATTTATCCGCAAGCAGCTGTACTTCTATATGTTTGGGATTCTTTATATATTTTTCAATGATGATGCCGTCTTTGCCGAAAGCTTTAAGAGCTTCTCTTTTGGATGCTTCAAAATTATCTTTTAAATCTTTTTCGCTTTCAACAACTCTGATACCTCGGCCGCCGCCTCCTGCAGTCGCTTTGAGCAATACGGGATATCCAATGTATTTGGCAACTTTTACAGCTTCTTCATAATTTTTTACCTCGCCGTCAGAACCTTCTATGACGGGCACATTGCATTCTTTGGCAAGATTTTTGGCGGTTTGTTTATCTCCGAAAATTTTTAACGTTTCCGGCTTGGGTCCAACAAACACAATACCTGCTTTGTCACAGGCTTCGGCAAATTCGTAAGACTCCGACAAAAAACCGTATCCGGGATGAATTGCGTCGATGTTTTTTCTTAATGCCAAATCAATAATTTCATCGATATTAAGATACGCCTGTACAGGCTCAAGTCCTGCACCTACAAGGTAGGCCTCATCGGCTTTGTAACGGTGGAGGGAATATTTGTCCTCTTCGGAATAAATGGCTACGGTTCTGATTCCAAGCTCTGTGCAAGCCCTGAAAGTTCTTATTGAAATTTCGCCTCTATTGGCTGACATTAATTTCTTTATTCTCATTAACAACCTCTGTTTTATTTTAGAAAAGCATAATATAGAAAAAATGAATTGTCAATAAGTATTATAAATTAAGGATATTAAGCCTTTTGGTATGCAGTAATTAAGCTTATACTTATAATTTATTACTATATATTATTGAAAACAAGAAATATTAGTTGTTACGCTAAATAATGTGGAATATCCAAAATATGCATAGATTAAAACTATATTATAGCACTTGAAAAGTTTTGAATAATACAAAAGCAACATATTATTAACTATATAAAGTATAGTTAATTACTATCAACAATTCAATAATTTGGCGTAATACATCGTTATGGGTGATAGAAAAGCTTTGGATGTAATTATAGGTTGTTGAGGTATCAGGGGCAGTAGGGGTGAACCCTGTTAATACTGCCGGAAGCAGCATTAACAGGGCAGGTTTAGCAAGCAATCCCCTATGCCGTCATTGCGAGCGTAGCGAAGCAATCTCTCCTGAGGGACATGAGATTGCCGCATTTCAGGATTTAAGGGAGGATTTTTTCATTATTTTTTCAGCCACGGACTGGAATGCTTTTGTTACAGGACTGTTTTCATTTTTTACAACGTAAGGTGTACCATCGTCACCGTTTGCAACAAGTTGCGGATCGAGAGGAATACTCCCCAGAAAATCTACACTTAGTTCTTGTGCAGCCTTTTTCCCGCCTCCTGTTTTAAATATTTCTGTTTTTTCTCCGCAATGAGGACAGACAAATCCACTCATATTTTCAACTATGCCAAGTGTTTCCACATTTATCTTTCTGCTGAATGTTACTGACTTTCTTGCATCCAGCAGAGCGACTTCCTGTGGTGTTGTTACAATTATGCTTCCGTCAATTTCCCCCATGATGTGGGTAACACTTAAAGGCTCATCACCTGTACCGGGGGGCAGATCTATGATAAGGTAGTCCAGATTTCCCCATTCCACGTCACTTACAAACTGCTGAATCAGGCTGTGTTTTAAGGGTGCTCTCCAGATAACAGCGTCGTCGTCATTTTTCAGAAGAAACGCAACAGACATCACCTTTAAATTGGCTATTGGTTCAAAGGGTATGATCCCTTCGGAGGTTGAAAGAACTCCTTTTTCTTTGATGCCCAGCATCTTCGGAATATTTGGTCCGTGGATATCTGCATCAATAATTCCGACTTTGTTTCCCAGTGAAGCAAGCATGGCTGCCAGATTGACAGTAACTGTTGATTTGCCCACTCCTCCTTTTCCGCTCATTACCATTAATTTGTTATCGATTTTAGATAACTTCTTTTTGATAATTTCTTCAGTATGTTTTTCTTTCTCAGATGTGTCGCAGCTGCTGCCGGAACCACATGTGTTACAGGAGTTTTCTTCATTGCAGTTGGAACTCATATGTTGCCTCCTTATGTATGAATATTCAAATAATTATAATAATGAAATATAGAAAAATTTCCATATACAAATTTTTTTGCTCTCAATTTGTTGAGTGGTGTATTAGTGTTAAGTTTACAGGGCATAGGAACAAGGAGTAAGTGAGACAATTCTAGCGTCACCCCATTTTTCGCAGCAAGAATATTTTTCAATGTAATTTGCACGCATTTCACAGCCGAAACTCGAAACTACTGCCGCTAACCGTCTACACCCTCCTCTCATAATTGTTTTTATTTGCAAATATTTATCCACT